>NZ_CAKAKP010000006.1:0-140477 GCF_916700555.1 Streptococcus sp. Marseille-Q5112 | reverse complement strand
CTAGGTTGATATTTTTGAGAACCTGCAGTTCTTGGTCACCGTTACGGTAGCTTCTGCAGATATTTTTTAGACTAATTAGTTGCTTCATCAGCCTTCACCTCTTTTCCTTCCTCTAGAGAAGACGTTGCATCCATCATAGGACGTGCAGTATTTTGTAGGGCTATTTTTGTAAGACTTGTAAGATCTATTTTGTCATCTCCCTTAAGATTTTTCAATACAGGTCTTTCAAGCATTTCCTTTAACTTTGGTCTAATCAAAACAGTAGAAGCTGCCACGATTGGAGTTGCCATACTAGTCCCTGACATATAACCATAAGTTGATTTACCATTAATGACATTGAGAGTGGATTTAATATTTTTACCAGGTGCTGAAACATCCGGTTTTAAAAGTAAATCTGTTCTTGGCCCCCAAGATGTAGACCCTGCTGGGACTATAATATCTTCTTTATACAGTTCTTTGTCGGTGTCAGGTGCAAACTTAAAGTCAATTTCTTTTTCATCACCTACATTCGGTTTATTAGAATTATAGCTTGCCATATCAATTGGATAGTATTGCTCCAATTTATCTTTAAAATCTTCTTTATTATTTCTTTTGACTTTAGTTTTTTTATCAGGGTTAATCATATTCCATAGCTTTACACCATCATCTCCTGAAATTGAGAAAACTTGACTAGTAGTTCCTTCATCCTCCTCATATCCCATAGCTGGGAGCTCTGTCCAATTATCTCTATTGTAGTAATTTACAGTATTTACAACCATAATGGCACGTGCGCCCTTATCCGTTGCTCGTTTAAAAGCATTTTTTAAATCCTTTGTATAAATTCTATCCATTACTGCAATTTTGCCCTTAAGATCCAAACCTATCAAATCTTGGTCTTGACCTTTGCCTATATATACAAATTTCAATTTACTAGGAGCTTTTGAACCATCTTCGTTTGTTATGATTTTATTCTTATCGAAAAAGGCCCCTATATTTCTGTATTTAAAACTTTCTCCTCCAATCTTAACTTTATCAAACTCAACTGTTTGATTTTTAGCAGAAGCAACTGCTATCGCATCTTCATGTGCTGCAGTTCGTGTTACATTTCCAGTGTCGGTCATTTTCAGATTATTATTTGCCACTAAATCCCATGAAGAACTTGAAGCAGAAGTTGCATAGTTACCTGTAGCTACGACCATTGGAATGCCTGCTTTTCTTAACGCTCTAATAGCTTGCCAATATTTCTCACCTACAAGGCCCGTTCCTGTAAAGCCAGATGATACCGAAACAACATCAACATTGTGTTTGATTGAATCTTCAATAGCATGAAACATTGTTTCATCCCCTGCGAAGCCAGATCCTGCGTCAGAGTACATTTTATAAGAGAAAATTTGTGCATTAGGCGCAATTCCATCTATTCCGTTAAAGTTTTTGATATCTTTTTCAGTATCATTTCCCGCAAGAATCCCAGCAATATGCATCCCATGTGGATCAAAATAATCACTTCCATCATCAGCTTTTTCTACAGTAATTTTACCACCATTATAATAATTGAAAGCATGAGGAATTTTATCACTCAACCAGAAATTTTTATCAGTACCTTTTAAGTCTTCTTTTTTAAATCTCATTGAGCCTTTGGCATCATCATCTATTCTCATAGCTTTATGTCTATAATCAGTCCCAGTATCGATGTTTGAAATGACCATACCTCTACCATCAAAGTTTTTCCCAAATGGTGCATTGATAGATTTTAGGTAATCGATTGCCTCTTCAACTCCAATTTCTTTTCTAGCATGATTCATCATAGGTTGGACTTTTTGTGACCTTTCAACCGATGAAATACCTTCTATTAGTTTAATTTTGTCCAGAGTATCTTTGGTTGTTTCAATAGCGCTACCGTTAAAAATCCTATCATAAGTATATAAAACTTTTGTATTCTTAAGATTTGATAATTCCTTGATTGCTTTTTCTCCAGATTCTTTATCTTTAAATTCAGCAATATAGACAACTCTATCTTCTTTTTTGGGATTTTCCGTGTCTTTACTTGCAGACGAGTTTGCATTATCTCCTTTGTATTGATTGGAATCTTCTTTTTTGATTGTTGCTTTTTCATTGTTAGTTTTATTGTCTATCACAGATTCTTTACTAACAACTTCTTTTTCCTCAATAACTGTTGTTTTCTTCTCTTCAGTATCCTTTGAAGTTTCTATAGCATTATGAATATCTTCATGTTTTTCTTTGTTTTCTTTTTGTTTATCTACTACTTTTTCTTTATCAGAGATACTTAAAGCATCTTCAGAACTAGATGTATCTGCTAAGACTACCTCATTAGGGACATATGCTGCTAAAATAACTGCAGCTGTGGTTAATGACAATACTGTACTTTTTTTCATTTTAATTCCTTACATATTTATTTAACTTCCAATAGATAGAAAACTTTAACTTTGCTAGCCTTTGTTATAAAAAGTTTTACTAAGTATTATCTAGGAAATAGAGTAGTACATTTATATATAATTGTTAGCTCTCTGAAAAATAGTATATCAATTAAAAAAATTTAAGTCAAGAAAAATTAAGGGATATTAATTTTACTTTTAATATGTGTTAAAAAAGATATAAAAATTTCGTACTTAACTGAGATACATTATAAGCACATTCACACCATCAAAAATAGTAGCAATCAAGTTGAAGCACTAGCAACATCACAAAAATAGACATAATTGATACAATAACAATGTTGTGTAAGAACATAAATAACCGATAAGAACTAGTCTTAACGGTTATTTCCTACATATCTAATTTTGCAAATCTTCAGTCATATGTTCACCTGTAACCTAGACTTTACGATTCTCTTGCTCTAGCAACTGAGCTAAATCGGCGATTACAATTATAGTATAGAAGTCAAGAAATTTTCATCTCCCTTGAATGGCAAATTAAGTGCACCTTTCTTAGATATTTACAAACGGTTTCATTTCTAAACTAATCCATCGCTATTAGGGTGCTTTTTTACATAAATAGCTGCATAAACTGCATCTACCATGACAGCCGGCAAAGTCAAGGTCAACAAAATTCCCAATAAAATACCAAAGGCATTCTGAATATAACCCGTTAGGAGGGCGGGAATGATTGTTGCCCCAGCAAAAGCTATAGCAACATTATTCCACCATGTTTTCTTTCTATCTTCCTCTTTTACTTGATTAAAAGCCCAGACTTTCCCCTGATTCTTTGGGATATAGTACCAAGCATAGAGGCCACAAGCAAAGATAAAAAGGAACATCATCAATATTACATAAAATGGAGTGAGAGGGGATTGATATATCTCCCTAGCTCCTATAGAACTACCGTCTGAAATAACTATTAGTAAACAAATAAAATTTGTAACTATCACTAAGCTTAACACTGTAAGGGCTATCAAATAATATGTTAAAGTCTTCCATGCGTTTACCAAATAGGGAATAAAGGAAATGATAATACCTAATATATTCACAACACCGCAAAACAAAGAAAGTCCTTTAAAGATGCCTAGATTGTCTTCATAAGTTCCACCCACATACAGAAAACCAGTTAATGCTAAAGCAATCCATGGATATAATTTAATATAACCTAAACTGACACCCTGTGTAATCAAAGGCCCGTGGTATCTTTCTCTTTCTATATCAGTAATCTTTGCTTTATTTTTTCTATTTTTCTTTACCATCAACTCCACTCCTGTCGTTTGCAAGCCTTGACCAATTTCATATATATTTTATGAAGACATCCTTAGCTGCATCCGTTACAGAGAAAGGATAATTCTTAAAATAAACTGGGATATCTATAAAACATTTCCAGCATATCCTCTATAAGCTCCTAACATGAACGATATACTTTTTGACAAATCTGTTCATCTGATACATTTCCCAACCCACTCAATACATGCAGTGACTAAATTTTAATTCCACATTTACCATCCAAATATTTCTTCAATAGACTGAATACCTGAAAAAGTCTCTTTTAACACACCTACTTTTATATCTGTATAGACTTTCCCATCAGAGATTGTGGTGAAAAAGAAGGGAGGGGTCAACTCACAATGTCCCTGATAATAGATATAACCAGCTAAGAAGCTTATCCCCTCTTTCACTGACTCATCATCTGGTTCTAAAATTCTAGTTGAAACAGTATTTAAAACTTGAAACAGACTGTGATACAAAAAGTCTTCTGGCAAAGCATCTTCAATATACTCTTCTTCTACTGGGATAAACAGTTCCATCAACACATCTTGATTTTCTTCTAACTTGGAATTAATCGTATAAAAGAAAGGTCCTCGAAGCGTATATCCTGCTTTTCTTACTTCTTCTAAAAAAGCGTTATAAGTGTCCGGCATCTCTTCTTGCGATACTGTATAATACCTTGAGATAACATTTCTATACTGTATATCTTGGTATTCTCCCACGTTTTTAAATAGCATCTGTAATCTCCTTAATTGGGATATTCATTTCAACAAAGTGCTGTCCAAATATTGGGAAAATAGACAGAAAAACTGTATCTCCCAGCATTTCTAATCCCTCATCATGAATATACTGCTTCATTTCTTCAATTTTTGGAAGGAAATGTTCATCAAATGGAGTTACATCAGAGACACACTGCTTAATTGTAAAATGTTCTAGATATTGAAATTCATCATTTCCTTCAATTGGAATATTTGTCGGAATATAGACCTTAAACGAGGCTTCTCCTGGCTTTCCAAAAGTGCTCAAACAAGTTTCAATCGTGGTCGGACCATTTTTATAGACCCCTGTTTCAAATAATAATTTTTCACAACTTTCAATCAAATCTAGAAAAGATTCCATAGGAACTTTTTTCTCTGTATAAGCAATATTGCTGATATCTATTCTAATTAATTTCATTTTATTTCTCCTCTATAAATAAAGTTTTTCGTGCTTTTCTTTTTCCAACCGGTGAATACTCGTGCGTACTCAAGCCAATATAACGGAAGGCATGAAATACCTAATCCTACAATACTAGTAGCAATATATTCCACTGGCAACATAAATAAACGGGCTATAATTGCTAAAATTGCTGCTAATAAACAAAGAATAACAGAAGGAATATGTAACATTGTCTTCCTGAATTCTCCAGATGGTAAGGTCTTAGCCTTAGGAACAATTAACAACTGGTAAACAAGGGTTAGTATCTGAAAAATAAAGCTCAAACTAATTAGCATAATAAAGATAGACCAGTAGTTCTTCCCTAAAAATAAAGAACTCCCAAAAAGTAATTCAACATGAGAAATGAGCACGGAACTAGCTGGAATCAATTGCAATAATTTTGATTTGGAAAATTTTTGGAATATCAAAAACATGACCAACAAAACCAATAGATGATAAATGGCAATGTGAAAGATATTCATACTCACATCGTGCACCTCACCTTTTATAAAAATAGACGCTATAAATATCAATAAAGCAAATACTACTTCAATTGTAAAAGCCCTTAAAAAGTCAGAGTTTTTTATAGGACTAGAATCCACAACTGCCATATTTAAAAATTCATAATATTTTTCTTTCATCTTATCCTCCTAGCATGATCTATGCTACTACTAGCCATTCTCATTAATTTTATTTTATTTCTCCTTTGTAAATAAAGTTATTCGTGCTTTTCTTTCTCCAACCGGTGAATACTTGAGTATATCCGAGAATAAAGAACGAGTTCCATGAAATACTCAGCCCTACTAAACCGATGATGATATATATTCCAGACAACATAAACAATCGTGCTATGACTACAATTGCTGCTGACGTTAATATTACAATAAGGGCTGGTAAGTGTAACAAATTCTTCTTATGCTCAGTATCTGGCATTTGTTTTACTTTTGGAACAATTGATATTTGATAAAAAAAGTTTATCACTTGAAAAGCAAAGCTCAATCCAATGCAAAGAAAGAATATCGATAAATACTGTTCCCCAAAGAATATAGAGCTCAAAAAAAGAAACTCGAAATGAAGAAAAAGAAACGAAGTCGTCGGAACTGATTGTAATAATTTTGAAGCGGAAAATTTTTGAAACAATAAAAATGCAAGCAGTACTATTACCATATGGACAATAGTAACATGAATCAAAAATATACTAAGATTATGCATTTGATTCTTAGTAAATATAGAAACAATCAGTACTACTGAAGTAAATAGAATTTCGAATAAAAATGCAAGATAGAAATTTAAATTTCTTACTGGTCTATAACCAGTCATCAGTATATTCAAAAATTCATAATATTTTTCCTTCATCTTATCCTCCTACAATTCCTGCCCACCATTTTTTCAGACCTTTAGAAAATCCAGTGTGTTTATCAAGTTCATTTAATCCCCAACTAATACCACCGCCTATAAGAAGTGCACTACCAGCTACTACAGCAGCTGATAATGTAAAGGGAGTCGCTGCAGCCACTGCTGCGGCTATCCCTGTAGCCATTATAACACCTCCGATACTAGATGTAGCGCTTATTCCTACATTCTTCAGAGTATCAATCGTAACACCTCCAAATTGAGTAGTTATATACTTTCCACTTCCAACTGTCATATTTTTGCTAACAGCAATATCATGTGTTTCTCCCATTCCGTCTACAATATCCGCAACAGAAAATACCACATTTGCAGCCGCCATGCCTTTACCCAATTTGCCCATATTTTTAAAGCTATCTGATATCTTAATCCCTTCAGAAGGATGTATTGAAAATATGTTTGACAAACCAGCTGTTGCTGAGGAAAGGGCACCGTCTTTTCCAGCCTTTATGATACTAGGACGGAAAAGTGACATCATATCCTCGTACTGACCCCGAATATTTGTTCCCTTATTTGTAGTAATTTTACTGTAATTGTATTTTCGGTTTATACTATTTCGACTGTAAAATTTATCATAGCCTAATAATTTATCTAGCTTTTGCCCAATAGGTGTTGTACCATGATGAAATATTAAATTTCCTTTATTATCTTTTGTAATTCGAGATCCCAAATACAAAACATTAGCAGCATCTAAAACAGTTGTAGCTTTATTATGTGTTTCGCTAACTTTGCTATATGGAGAGTCGTTAATTAATCGTAATAGTTCTGGCTTTGCCAATTCTGTTGGATAACGTTTCCCATACTCTGCAATCGCTGCGATATCCTTCTCATCTAATTCGGTTTTATTTTTAATTTTATCTAAAACATTTTGATAATTTTGAACTACCTCAGAACGTTTCGTCCACTCACTATTAATAGTATTAGCCCAAGGAGCTTGTCCCTCTACTTTAAATGTCCCCTCAAACTTTCCAAAGTCACTCGTGACTTGTTCGAAACCTTGGAAAACTAAGCTCTGTAAGTTTTCTGAATCCGAAAACTGACCACTAGTCGAGCTCGCAAACGACTGCAATTTTTCTAATTTCCTTTGTAACTCATCTCGCTTACTCGTCGCATTTGAGATAACTCCTCGAACATTACTTATATATATAGGATTGACGTCCTTTAGATTATATAAACTATATAAAATAGATTCATAAGTCGAAATGGTTGTATTCTTCGCTTCAATTTGCTGTTGAAGTATCTCCTCATCTAGACTTTCTCCACCGACTTGTGAATGGTAAAGAGTCGGTAGTTCACCGGCTTTTCCTCCTAGACTCTCTGAAAAGAGGATAACTCCTCTAAGTAGGGGAACCATTATATTTTCCGCATAGGACTTAGCGCTATCATAGGCTTCCCCTTTCAACTCCTCCTCTGTAATCAAATTATTAAAGGCACTAATGACATCGTTATAATAATTCACACGGCTGCTTAATACACTATTTGCTGTACTGCCCTGCGAATCTGCTGAGCCTATATCTACTTTAATCCCCATTCTTCTCCTCCTTCTCCTCATTTTGTAATTCAAGACGGCGTTGTTGAAAAAGAAGTTCCTCTTTTTCACCCTCTAGCTTGCTCATTGCTTTTTTTAATTCTTCTTTCCTCTCAGAGATAAAATCATCAAGTAGCTGTTCATTCCTTTTTAACATCTCTATATCTTCAAGACGATCCATCTCATCTTTAACTGATAACGGATAATAGCCTAATTCTCTATATGGAATGAAGTTCGTTTGACAAAGATCTAAGATCTCCGTCGCAACGGAAAGAAACTGATTTCTTTCTTCTTTTAGCTTTGATAATTTCGTTTGAATCTGTTGAACACCACATTGAATATCTTCTAATTTTCTAGTTTTTTCCATCCTCACTCCTTAAACAAATTATTTTGAGGAACAAATGACGGATTTGTGTATGGCGAAGATAGACCAGTTGTCCCCTTATTTTGAATCGACGGTAAATTATTCTGCCACATTGTACTTATATTCTCATCTACTACTTCGAATTCATTTGCGACACCATGAATTAATTTTACGAATTCACTTATTTTCGATTGAATATTTTGAGCAATAGATGCCTCATTTATGATCAATTTTCTTCCTACCGTATTAGCGGTATAATAGCTTGTCTTATCTCTAGTAACTGTACCGGCAGTTGTAATGCTATTGCTTGCTGATACAATTCCAGTTGCAATAGTACTTGCCGTGCCTTTTTCACTTTTTACTTGTCCCATGTTCAATAACCTTTTCAATTATCCTTTCTACTATCAAATCGTCAAGAGACAGGGTTGAATCTTAAGTATCAAATAATATTGTTACTTATTCTTACTAATTTTGAGTTTGATGATTTCTTTCCGAGAATGTAAATAAACCTGATCGGGATCTGGAGCCACATCTCTGCTATATATTCCTTTATCTAAGAAGGTTTGATCCATTAGGCGCATACCAAAGATGACCCATTGGACATTTGTTTTGAGGTATCTTGGAATTGGGTCAACGCTTGTTCCAATATAAGTATAATCTGTACCAATAATAAACCTCATCCCTACTCGATACCCCTTCTCAAACATAAACTGAAGCTGTTGAACATTTAAATCGCTTTCGGATACAAGTGCTCTCATATTTGGTATAAAAACAATCCACTCAGATGAGATTCCTTTTTCAAGACGTCGCTCTATTTCGTAGATTAGCTGATTTCCTATGTCCGATACTTCCTTTTTACTTCCAACATAGGTTTTCACCTGATTACTATATGACTCATATTCTTGGAAAGCATCAATCAACATCATATGAACGTTAGGCATTTTAAGAATAGTTCTTAATAAATGATGAGTTATATTATCAAAAGCATCTTCTGCATTTGATACATAAGCCATGTGTTTAAATTTGCTAAGAGAGATATTGACACTTCCAACCATTTCTAGCTCCAAACCGATAGGAATCTGACCATTCTCAATAGCTTCTTGTACACTAGGCAATTTCAAAAATTCTTCCATCATCAACTCCTCCGGCACCATCGGGATGGCACTTGGGCGCTGTCCTGTCCAGGCTTCTTGGAGGGAAGCCACTTTCTGACGAAGGTTATTGAGGACTTGGTTTTCGTTGTCTCCAGAGACTGGGAGTGCCAGCTGGATGACATCCACCTCTTCACGCTTCATGAGAGCCCGTCCCTTGATGTCTTCCATGGTCATGGCAAGAGGTGTAGAGCCCACAATCGTCCGCACTTCACTAGCTTCATTTTGTGGTAGGCTCAACTGGTGCTTGAAGTTCGAGTAGAGTTGAGCACGAAGGTTGGACTGGCGACCCGCTGTCATCAAGAGATGTACCCCAATGCTGAGACCTTCACGAGAGATGCGCACCAAGAGCTTGAAGAGTTCTGCCTCATAGGCTTCTTCCTTGAAAGCTTCATAGCTATCTAAGAGGATGACAATAGCCGGTTCTTCCTGACCACTAGCCTGACGATAGAGTTCCAAGGTCCCAACTCCATAGTCCGCAAGGAGTTTCTTACGGCGGTTGAGTTCTTTCTCCATGATTCGCACAAACTTAGAGATCTTCTCCGTCTGGTCCAGAAGCATGGTATCCGCTACCTGAGGAAGCTTAGACAATGGAGCCAAACCATTGGTCCCAAAGTCCATCAAGTACATAGTAAGGTCCTTAGGACTGAACTTACGAGCCAAGTCCATACCTACAGACTGAAGGAAGGTTGTCTTTCCGGTACCCGGACTTCCATAGAGAAGGACATGTCCGTCCTTGGCGAGATTGATAGAGACGGCTTCCTGCTTCTGAGCCTGCGGGATATCTGCCATTCCAAGTAGAATTGAGAGTGATTTCTCTTGTGCCCAGGCTATTGCTGGTTGCACTTCTTCCAGCTCCTCCAGCGCAATGCGCTCCTTAAGTGGTGGCAACCATGGCTGTGGTACTGGAGGAATTTCTTGTTCTTCACATAGGAGATGGATATTGTGCACAATAGCATCTAACTCTGTCGGAACTTCCTTGATTTCGTCCGCATCCTCTAAGCCCGATAAGTCTTCGTTTAGGATTTCATATTGCCCCAATTCATTGATCAGGTAGATGGTATGGTCTTCAATTCCCATATCATCCTTTTCTGGCTGGTAATCTGCGCCTGACCAGGCTGACTGGAAGAGCTCATAGACTTCATTATTTCCGACTTGCAGATAGGCGCGTCCCGTCTGAGTGATCTCAGCCGCATCCGGTGTATGAAGCATTTCATTGGAGTCCGAACGATCTGCTACCTTAAGGGCAATCTTAAAGCGAGAGTTGGACCAGATCTGGTCATCTACCACACCTGATGGCTTTTGAGTAGCTAGGATCAAGTGAACACCGAGGGAACGCCCGACACGCGCAATAGATACCAACTTCTTGATAAAGTCGGGCTGGTTAACCTTGAGCTCTGCAAACTCATCTGAGATGATGAAGAGATGAGGGAGAGGTTCTGTCGCTTCTCCGTTTTTAAATTTCTTCTGGTATTGGTTGATATGGTTGACTTCGAACTCTCCAAAGAGTCGTTCACGACGATGGATCTCCGCATTGATCGAAGCCAAAGCCCGCATGGATTGGACACCATCCAAGTTGGTAATGGTTCCCAAGAGGTGGGGGAGGTTTTTAAAGAGATTGGCCATCCCACCACCCTTGTAGTCAATCAGCAAGAAAGCCACATCATGTGGGTGGAAGTTGACAGCGAGGGATAGGATGTAGGATTGGATCGTTTCTGACTTCCCTGATCCAGTCGTCCCTGCGATCAAACCATGAGGTCCATGAGCTTTTTCATGTAGATTGAGCTGAACCAGGTCATCCTGACCACGCAGACCAATCGGCACAGCCAAACTCTTGTAGGGTGCGTTCTTTTTCCAACGGCTCGATACCTGCAAGTCCTCAAAGGTCTCCGCACCATACATTTCCATAAAGGTCACGGAATCTGGAATCGAACTCTTAAGGTTTTGGAGGTGATTGAGCGGTGCCAAGGTACGGGCGATTCGCTCCTTATCATAATCTGCTGGGAAATGATCCAAGCGGAAGTCCGTCTCTTTCAAGACCCCTTCTTCCATGACCAGTTGGCCCGTATTTCGGTCCTTGATATTGATCACTGTCTGGATATTCTCAGACAAGGAACTCATGACATCCTCTACAAAGATGAGAGAACAGCCTAATTCCGTTGGATCTTCGGTAAAGAATTCCATGATAATATGGTCCAAAATCAGCTTCTCATCGGTTACTAGAACCACGTAATGAGGATGGAAGAGGGTGCTCTCCTTGTGGGATGCTTCTTCCTTTTGACTACGACGTAGTTTCAAGATTTGGTTCAAGCTATTGAGAACCTGGTCTCGTGTCCGTTGATTGTAGACAAAACCGCGAACATTGAGTTCTTGCAGTTTGGCATGAGGTAGCCAACGCATCCAAGACCATTGTTCTTTTTCCTCTTCTGGCAAGATCGTAATAAACTGCACATCATGATAAGAATGAAAAGTCGCTAACTGCATCACCAAAAGCTGCAGTTGTTCTAGGACGAGATTTCTAGGTCCAATATAACCAACCGGTCCATGGCTAAGGTTTGCCGGAATCGGCATATCTGGAATTTTTTTGTGACGACTATAGAGAGCGTAACCCTCTTCTTCCAGAGCATCCTTCTTACCACTGCGCTCCTGTTGACCATATTTCAAGTCATAGCTAGTCGGTATTTTCCCGAGTCCCAAACGATAGTATAAGAAGTCAAAATGTAAGGGAGTTTTTTCGTAAATCCGGTGATTGTAACTCTCAACCAAGTCCGTCAACTCTAAAATAGTTGGAAAATGATAGTGCATCCCTTCTTTTTGTTCCCGTTCCAGACGAGTCAATTCCTTTACCTTATCTTTCAGGTAAAGACGATAAAGATCGATCCGTTCCTTCTTATCAGCCTTGTACTTTTTACGATTTTTGATAAAACCACGGATAGAAAAAATCATTGTGGTTATGGACATCCCTACTGTCGCAAGAATATAGATCCCTCGAGGTTGAACCAAGGTGATCAAGACGGTTACCCCGACCATTGTAAGAGGAGGAACGATTAGCTTTAACAGTTCATCACTCGGCTTAGCTGGTTCTTGACCTGGAGGGTTAATCAAGATTTTATCTTCACTTCCACGATAAATGATTCGTGGAGAGCGGTGATAATCTGGATAATCTTCATAAAAACCATATCGAGAGGGTTCTCTCAGCGTTAGTTGTCTCCCAACTTGAGCTGGTCCCAAAACCCATACTTCGTCTGGAAAGAGCTTTATTGTCACCGCTCCTAAACTCAACTCATCTCCAAAACCAATCAATTGCTGGTCCATTTGTTCCAGATGATTGTTTCGATAAAATGCGCCTTTTAATCGAGTTAGCATCCATTGATTCTGAGATTTTTGGAGTAAGAGTTCGACATCTTCATCTAGTGTAATCAACGCACCTTTATGAGAACCAATCTGAAACTCTGATAAATCCAAAAGATCATAGACCCTTGGACCCCCTTCTCGGATATAAAAGACAACCTCACCCAAACGTAGACCATCTTTCAATAATCCTGCTTCGTTCTCATACTGATAAAAGATCTTGTCACCGTCAAGCTTGAGCTGAATCGGACTCTCCTGTTGAGGAAGGTAGACTTGGGCCTTTTCAGTAGCCCCAACCAAGACCGTCTTAGCTGCACTCAGTTCTACTTCATAACGCAGACCTTGACTGTAGAAAATGATTTGTTTTTTCATAGTTTCTCTCCTTGGTCTACCTTAATTACTAGAGGAGCTGCTAGGGCTAGTTTTCTTCTCAGATGAAGGTTTGCTTTCAGAAGGCTTGTCTTGTGAACTAGGACTAGAACTAGTAGATGCATTAGAGCTAGAATCACTTGTTAATAGCTGACTTCGGCTATCCCAGTATTTCTTATATTCACTATCCAAAGTATTCAGTTTACTTTCACGATCTTTCCCTGACAACTTACCATCTTCCCGAACCTGCTTGATTTCCTGAGTCAAAGCATAGAGAATCAAGTCACTGTCGTTAATCCGTTTGGCAATATCAAGTGCCTCTTCAAAGCGATTTCGCCCAACTTGAATCCAATAAGTCAAATACAGCTCATCAGACTTGAGGGTTACATTATTCAGGATGACCTTCTTTTGTTCAGAAGAAAATTCCAATCCCTGAATATAAGAGAAGGCTAACTCATACTTCTGCGTATTAGGCAAGCTAGCAGGAGCAATTCCCTCTAATTCTGTAATAACCGCGCTATAATCTACTTTAATAAAAGCTGTATCCGCCTGCAACATCTTTTCTTTGAAAGGATTTTGCATGAAAATCAAATAGATAAGCGGAACGATCAACAAAACAACACTCGCTGTCAACCAAATCGTTGCCAATTTAAACACTCGGTGTCGTCTGCTTGGAACCAATACCAAATCCGCCTGTTCTTTCGCAGATTTCTCTACATAATACCGTTCCAAAATAGTAACTGCTGTTGCAATATCATCTGCCTGACACAGGTCATTTAAAAAGTCTGGCAAGGTCTCTAATTCCAAGGAACCATTGTAAAGGTCCATAAAGTCAAAATCACTAAATAGTGTTACGGTAAAACACTTAGCCTGACGTAGAAAATCTTCTGAGGATATTGATTGAGGAACCATCAGACCAGGAATTCCACGATAAGCAATCTTAGCCTGAGCATCTTTGGTAATAAATAGATTTACTGGATGCAAAAGGAAGGTCACTGGCAACTCCAAGGCTCCTTCTAGACGAAAAACGTTTAGGGCCAAACGAATTCTCTCCGAAATGGTACGACTCTTTATTTCTTCATAAGTCAAACCATGAGCTTCGACTTGATAGGAGAAGGTTACACTGTCCTCATCAGAGACCATCGATTGCTCCAAAAAGAACGGATGATGCAAATCCAACAGTAACAGTTCCCGTAAATCTTGACTCGCTACATCTGAACGCTTAAGGCTCAATTTCCAAGTTGTTTCATTTTTTTCATATACAAACGGCTGTTCGCCAAATATAAATTTTTCCTCAGTCACCTAAATCTCCTCTATCTCTACTAAATCTCCTGTCGTAATTGGATAATCAGATAGTTGTTTTCCTTCATCAATCAATAATCCTTTGTTGACAATTCTAATTTGATATTTTTTTCTCTGTTTACCTGGAGTAAAAATCGTATCCACTTCTCGGATTAACCGTCGAACTTCAATCCGACTAGGAATGCGAATATCCACATCTTTTTCTCTCAAGCGTAGAGTAATATTGATATGTTGCTCCACTGTTTATATACCTCCTGTATATGATTTTGTTCTTACTAAGTTGTTAAGACGGACTTGCTAAAACATTATTCTATCCCTTCGGCCATAAGGCGATAACTCATCACAGCTGTAGCTACGAAAAGTAATAAAAACAATGATATATAGGCTAACTCCGGAAGAAAATCACTCAAACCATCTTTTTCTAACTGACCAATATTTGTTTGAAATTTAGATGTTATTTTTGAATTTGGCTGAAACAACTGCTCTGCAGGATTTTTTTTAACTGGTCCCTGTATAGCAGAAAACAGTTGGCCCCTTTCTGTGATCAACTGTTCCTCTTGATGCTGCTGCATGTCTTGCAACTTCTTTTGGGTCGCTTCGTTAAAAAGCTCCTTTGTTTCTTCAGATTGTAGACCAAAGTTAAGTCCCTCTTTTTTCTCAAGTCGAGAATCATCAATCTGTAAACGATTATCCTTCAAATCATCTGCAGCAGCCATTGAGACTGCTGCACATGCTACTAAGGTAAGAAGTAAAAGAATTATTTTTTTCATTTCCTATTCTTTCTCAGTTTGAAATACTTGAGGCCAAAAGCTTCTTTCTTTGATAAAAATATTCATAACAAGTAATCCAGCTACGACAATCATCATTGCAATAAATGCTAAAATATTTGCCGGTTGTCCATCAAAATATCCTGAAAGGAAAGCTTCTAATATTGATAAAGCATTAAGATTTTTGATGAAGGCTGGGAAACCTGTTAGACTGGCCGTCGTCCCAATTGCATTTGATAGATAGACAAAGCTAATCATCATAAAGAAGGCAAGACCCATTCCAATTACTCGGAAATGTTTAAGTAATAAATACTGCCCTTGAATCAGTACCAAAGCAGCTAAAACAATTAGCAATACCCATGACGGTTGATATTCACGACCAACGTGAAGTTGAGCACTCGATACAATACCAACGACTAGACCAACTATTATAGCTAAAATAGATAGTAGGCCAACTGTCATAATATCTGTATCATGCAACTTGTCAAGCTTAAATTTATCTTTGACCTTACGAACAATATTTTGCGTTGCAAATAAATAGCCTGTAAAGAGACTAACAATTTCAAGTAAGAGAATCCATGTAAATGGACGATAAACGTTGACAGTCGCTTTTACCGAGGTAGAATTTTGCGCAACAGGGTTTGATAAGAAGTTAAGCAATACTTCGTTTGGTACCCCATTGTCATAGGCGTTATTCAGAACTTTCACGAAGGACTCTACAAAGTTACCATTCTTAGACAATTCTTCGTTAAACTGCGTCATCAAGGAGTCAGCATCTTGAGACAACTTTTCAGTATTTGTTTGAGCATTTGACAATTCACGATTGAAATTACCTAAAGTCTCCTTTACAGACTCTGCAGCTTTGACATTGCTTTGAGAAGACTCCTTCACAGCAGAAGAGTTAGTGAAGAGATTTTTATAATCTTCATCGAGTGATTTTAAATCCCTATCTATATCTTGAAAAACGGTACCCTCTTTCGCTTGTTTCTCAAATTCGCCAAACTTTTTGAATAGGTCTAATTGTTCATTAATTTTATCATTCAAATCCTTGTTAGTCTCTAAAACTTCCTTAACATTTTTTTCTAGGATAGGCTTCAAATCAGTCAGTTTAGCTAAGGCTTTATCTACCTTATCCTTAGCACCATCTTTATCTGTATCGCTAGCAGGTTTAGTTAGGCTTTCTTCGTATTTCTTAAGATTTGAACTAATAGCTTCGAACCAAATATCTGACAATGCTTTAGACACATCACTATTTTTTAACCCTCTGACGGTATCGTATGCTTTTTTTAGTGATTCTACCTTTTGATAGGCAGAGGCTATTTTCTGAACCTTTTGTCCGTAAGTCACTGCTGCTTGCTGAACGGCTGAGACATCTATGGGAGCACTGACTGCTTGAACATCATTCAAGGAAATATCAATAGTCTCTGGCTCCGCTTTTGGAGTTGGGCTTGAACCCCCAGTTGAACCTGTAGTCGGAGTTGGAGTCGGAGTTGGAGCTGGAGCTGGAGCTGCCTCTGCAAGACTATATGCTACTTTGAAAGTCCCACCAGTCTTCAAATCAATTTCTTGGCCAAACTCAACTGGTGTGCCATCATAAGTGACCGAATGAACCGTCACTCCTGTTCCAGCCTTCCATGATACCTTAGCCTTTGTTCCTGTTCGTCCAACAGCACTTGTACTAGTAATCGCCTTATTTTCCAGATTCTTCAAGTCCGCCAAAGAAATCTCGTCGCTAGGCTCTTTAATCGTTTTTAAATCTGTATAGTTTACAGAAGGAATTGTGATTGGTGTTATACCAAAACCACTAAATTCTTTTCCACTAAAATCTTCTTTTGGTAATTCTGAGATTGCAGAAACCAGCTGCTCTTTGAGATATTCTTCAGCCTTCTCTAGGTCCTTGTTTGCAGCTTTATCCAAAAATCGACCGAGAGTGATTGTCTTCTCACTTGTTCCATAGTAAGAAGCTAGTTTCTCATCAATGAAGTCACGAATACCTTTTTTATGATTCTCAAACTTCGTTCTTTCATTTGTTAGATTGGTCTGTAAACTAACAATCTCTTCGCTGATGTCTTTTGCGACTGTTTTATAGGAAGATCCAACTTCAGGCTGCATTACATCAGAGGAGGTTACTTGACCTTCTATCTTGGAATTTAGAATCTTTTGGGTTTCCATTAATTCTTGTTTATAAGAATCAACCTGTTCCTTTACCTCATCCCTACTCTTAGATATAAGCTTTTCTATGACATCCGCATAATTCTGCTTTGCTTGTTCCTTATTGTTAGACAATTCTCTGAAAGTGTTGTTATATTTAACCTGCGACTCATCAAAGCGATTAAAGGATTGTAAGTAGCTTTCCAAACCTGTCTTTAAAGCACTGTTTGCGTCAACAGAGGAACTAGACATACTATAGAGAGTTGGGAAAAGATTTTTAGAGTTAATTGCTGTTCCATATAAGTTTGTACGGTAGTTTCCGATATTAGTTGCTTGTATCTGTGAACTAGCTTGCACATTTTTTTGCGCCGTATAAAGATTGCTCAAAATACTCGCCATATACATGTCGACCAACTGACCATTCAAATCAGCAACAATGTCTTTCGCTAGTTTATTTGCATCATTTTCTACTTGCAAATTTCCTTGCGCATTGACCTTATAATTAATGGTTGTCTTATCAACATTGATACTGTTAATATCAAGTATTTTTTCAGAAAAGTCACTAGGAATTGTTAAAACGAGTTGGTATTTCCCACTTTCTAATCCGGTATCTGCTGCTCCACGAGGAACAACGGACCAGTTTTGTGAATTATCACGCTCGATATTTTTTACATAACTAGCCCCCAAATTATACTCTTTTGTATCCACATAGACAGGCTTATCTTCATTTACAATAGCCACATTTAATTTGGTCTGCTGATTTACTTTCGCGTTATTCTCATTGTTAATTGTCGTATTCTTTTGAACAGAAAGATTCAAAAGAACCATCATCAAGAGCAACAATAGGGCTAGCAAACTACTCCCTACATATTTATATATTCTATTCTTCTTCATTTGCCTTTTAATCATCTCCATTAAAAAAAATAGGAAGGCTCTCGCCCTCCTAAAGCCACTTATAACAAATTAATGAATTTGTGATGCAAGTTCTTGGTCGTTTTGCTCAACAATTTCAGCAACTTTATACAATTGCGCATTGATTGCATCAAGTAAAGCTGCAAACTCTTCAATTTTTGGAGATAATTCTGTAAACTGTTGATCAAAGCTCTGAAAAGCAGCACCTTTCCAGTTCTCTCTAATAATCTCTTGTTCGTTACTCAATGTGCGAAGTACTTCTCTTACTTCTTCAGCACCATTAGTATATTTTTGAGCAGAAGTACGTAGTTCCTCTGTTGTTAATTGAATTAAAGCCATATTAAACTCCTTTAAGTTATTTTATAAGTTTATTATATCAATAAATGTCACAAATTACAAGTGCTTACACCATTTTTTACTAATAAATTATCAAAAAAATTCTCTTCTATTAGATTAAGGGGCTATTCGTTAAAAATCCTTTTCCTCTAACTTTCGATAAAAGTTTTTATTCTCTTGGTGTCGAGCTTCCAGTACATTCTCTATACGATTCTTATAAAGTTGATGATAGCTATCTAAATTGTTCTCTATCTCAAAGATATATGGTTGAATTTCAGCAAAACTACTATCTCTACATGCATAGGAAAGCGCCTCTAGGAGATGATCCGTCTCCCTACTAAACTTGTGGAAATCATCATCCAAAACCATCTCCAAACGTTCTAAGTCTCGTAATTTACGATGATGCTCATCCTCTAGTTTCTGAAGTCCCTTTTTATCCATGACCAGTTTTCTCCTAGCTTTTGATCGGACTCTGTAAAGTAGGTGTTTGCAAGGTCTGTGTCAAGTAAATTTCTGCAGCATCTGCAGCCTTTCCCTCAAATCCACCCTTAATATTGTTCACATAGGTCTTAGAAGCGTACTCTTGCATATCTGCGGCTGCTTCCTGCAACTTTTTAGCTAACTCAGCTCCTTTAGCAAGGATTGACAACTCTTTTGCAGTTACCAAGGCCCTGACTGCTTGGCGTTCTTGTTCCCTCATTCTTTCTTTGAAGGCTCTGTCGAGTTGCTCTCTTGTAATTAAAGTATCTTCATCCGTTAGGACTAACATTTTTCCCCCTCCATGTTTGTTTTACATCCGCCAATAGATTATTAAAATCTTTAGCGCTTTCCGTATCTATAGTTTCAAAGGAGCCACTAGCTTTAACCAGGCTTTCCCCTAGTTGCTCGATTTGTGTCAGGAAGGATGTTGCTGCTGTCTTCGTGTCACTAGCAACGCCTTCATCCCAAAAGCTTATTGTATCAAAACCAGAAAGCAGATTCGTAACTTCTGAGCTTGACAAATATCCAACCATGTCAAACGCTGTTGACCTTGTCTCCTTTACTATATTTTGAATGTCTTCCTTAGCGTCTGAAAGTAATGTTTTAACAGATTTAACTTTGTCTTCCATGTCAAAATTTGCTAACTGGGCTGCTGTCTGAAGCAACTGAGCTCGAACCAAAATCCTCTTTTCTCCTGTAAGATTACCATTTCTCAGTTGTTCCTGGTAACGAGGAATAGCTTCTCGATCCCATTTTATAGATTCCTGACGTGCTTCTTCGACGATTTTACTATATTCAGTTGTAAAATTCTCGTAAACGCCATAACCAATAGCTGCCTTTATTTTAAACTCACCTCTCATAATGGAATTTAAAACATTGGTTGCTACATTTTCATCAACTCCTAATGCCCTGAGAGAATCCAAAGATGTCGCAATCAATCGAGCTAGCTTTTCACCTGCCCTGAGCAATTCTGGGTGAAAGTCCTCTGAAGCAGTCAATAAATTTCCCTTCCCATCCGATTGGAAAACACCAAAGTCATGGGAACTTTCCGGATCAGAAATCTGGGTATAGTGCAAGGGAACAAGGACATTGACTTTACCGACTGGTTTTTTGAGGGGTTCATCGGAATCCCCAGGTAATTTAGTGATTGTGTGCTCTCGATTAAGCATCCCCACGATATCAAAAGGATTGACATAATACTCTATCTTTTCGCTAATCTTTTGGATTTTCTCATCGCTGAGACCCATTTTCTTTAAACTCTTTGTCGTGTCTGGACCGTCAAAGAGGACTACTTTGCCGATTTTCTTCAGTTCTTCATCAGTGAGGCCAGCTATCCCTTGCGCAGAGACAATGGTTCCTAGGGAGTGACCTGTGATGTCCATCGTAGCAAGTGGAGCTTTTTCGCGCATCTCAGCGATTTTAGCTTTCATTCCTGCCGTCGCTAACTTGGCTTGCGGGGTATGGATGTGATTGAGGGCAAACTTCGCATCGTTGTCTATCCAGTCGTTCCAATTTTCATAACTAATGGCATCACTTCCGCGGATAGCCATATAGGTTTTCGTAGTATCTTTCCCTAAGTTTGGCGTGTCCGTTAAGTAGTAGGCATTGAAACCAGCTTTCTCATCCGTTAAAAGCCCTTTTTGATAGAGCTTGATAGGAGGCTCTTCTTGGTGAACCCCTCCGCCAGGATCACCAACTTGGAGTTTTATCTTATCTTCCACAGTATGTAAATCAGGATCTGGCTGCAAGTAGACTTTACCGTCATGAGGAAGTTTTTTACCTCCTTTAGTGATTTCCAACTCTTTTGTAATTTCGTTGTAAGATTGAATGTCTTTAGAGAAGTCAAATTGTAACGCTTCTCCTGAATCTAATATTTTTCTTTCTTCTTTACTCAGTCTCTCATATGTAAAAAGATTCGGTCGTCCTCTATATGCTGACTGAGCTAAATCCGCATAAAAATTATCAAAATTTTTTAAATTACTATTAGTCAAGCAGTTTACCCCCAATACGCAACGGACTACCAATTCCGATAGAATTAATTAAAATTTTTCCATCTGTAATCTTAATAATAACACTCCAGCTTGAGTTTGATATATTATTAAATCCTCCATAAACCTGAACAATATCACCTCCTCCTTGAGGTGTACCATTTCCTATCTTATCCCATTGTGTCTGTTTCCAATCTATTTGAACCGATTCGACTTTAGGATTTAAAGATTTTACAAACTCCTTAATCTCTTCTTCATGTTCCTTTAAATAATCCAACTGCTTAGCTCGCGGACTAAGAAATACTCCTCCGAATAAATTTGTTTTCTGTGCCATCCATGCACCTCCTCCGAATACTACAAGGGCTAAAACCAGCCAAAGTAAGGTACGTTTTTTCATGATTATCCTCCTTAAACGTGGATTCTAAACCTATTATATCATGAATGTAAAAAAAAATACTTATAATAAGTATAGTTGTTTATTCTAGATTACCCAGGTAATTGGGCAATGGTGTGTTCTCGATTAAGCATCCCCACGATATCAAAAGGATTGACATAGTACTCGATCTTTTCGCTAATCTTTTTGATTTTCTCATCGCTGAAGCCCATTTCCTTTAAGCTCTTTGCCGATTTTCTCCAGTTCCTCATCGCTGAGGCCAGCTACTCCTTGCGCAGAAACTATGGTCCCTAGGGAGTGACCTGTGATATCCATCGTAGCATTTGGAGCCTTTTCGCGCATCTCTGCGATTTTAGCTTTCATTCCTGCCGTCGCTAACTTGGCTTGCGGGGTATGGATGTGGTTGAGGGCAAACTTCGCATCGTTGTCGACCCAGTCGTTCCAATTTTCTTTACTGATGGCATCACTTCCGCGGATAGCCATATAGGTTTTCGTAGTATCTTTCCCTAAGGTCGGCGTATCCGTTAAGTAGTAGGCATTAAAACCAGCTCTCTCATCAGTTAAGAGTCCTTTTTGATAGAGTTTGGTTCTGTGGGGTTCCTGCCTCATACCGTTCGTATCAGGAACAGGAACTGTTGTGATTTTATAAACATCGTGTAAATCAGGATCCGGCTGCAAGTATACTTTACCGCCATGAGGAAGTTTTTTACCTCCAGGGGTGATTTCCCATTCTTTTTTATCTTTATTGTAAAATTTATTATCTCTAGAGAAATCAAATAGTCTAATATCTGTAGAATTATTGTATGGTGGAAAATTACTAGGACGGTTTGTATAGGCAGATTGTGCTAAATCTGAATAAAAATTATCAAAGTTTTTTAAATTACTATTAGTCATAATAATACCAAACCCCGTCCCTATAAATTCTTATAGGTTGCATTTCATAAATCCCAAATTCCCTTGGTGTGCTATTTCTATCATTATTTAAGGAAAAGCCAACCGTAAATTCTGTATTATCATTATTATTTACCTTTCCTCTAAGTGTCAACATATAGCCTCCACCTTGTGGAGTTCCATTTCCTACTTGACCAACCTTCATACTATCCCAATCAAACTGAACACTTTCAACTTTAGGACTTAAAGACTTGACAAAATCAGCCATATCTTCTTCATGTTCTTTCAAATAAGCCAACTGCTTAGCTCGTGGACTCAGAGTTATTCCTCCAAATAGATTTGTTTCCTGTGCCATCCATGCTCCTCCTCCAATAATTACAAGTGCTAAAACTAGCCAAAGTAAAGTACGTTTTTTCATGATTATCCTCCTATATAGCGGAATCTAAGTATATTATATCATGAATGTAAAAAAAAATACTTATAATAAGTATAGTTTTTTATTATAGATTACCCAGGTAATTTGGTAATGGTGTGTTCTCGATTAAGCATGCCCACGATATCAAAAGGATTGACATAATACTCGATCTTTTCGCTAATCTTTTTGATTTTCTCATCGCTGAGGCCCATTTCCTTTAAGCTCTTTGTCGTGTCTGGACCGTCAAAGAGGACCACTTTGCCGATTTTCTCCAGTTCCTCATCACTGAGGCCAGCTACTCCTTGGGCAGAGACTATGGTCCCTAGAGAGTGACCTGTGATGTCCATCGTAGCTTGCGGAGCTTTTTCACGCATCTCTGCGATTTTAGCTTTCATACCTGCCGTCGCTAACTTGGCTTGCGGGGTATGGATGTGGTTGAGGGCAAACTTGGCATCGTTGTCTATCCAATCGTTCCAATTTTCATAACTAATGGCATCACTTCCGCGGATAGCCATATAGGTTTTCGTGGTATCATTAGTCAAGGTTGGTGTATCCGTTAAGTAGTAGGCATTGAAACCAGCTTTCTCATACGTTAAAAGCCCTTTTTGATAGAGCTTGATAGGAGGCTCTTCTTGGTGAACCCCTCCGCCAGGATCACCAACTTGGAGTTTTATCGTATCTTCCACAGTATGTAAATCAGGATCTGGCTGCAGGTAGACTTTACCGTCATGAGGAAGTTTTTTACCTCCGGGAGTGATTTCTTCGTTATAAATTATTTCTTTTGAATAGTCAAACACTCTTGCTTCTATTGAATTATTTTTAGGCGGAAAATTATTGGGACGACCAATATAAGCCGATTGCGCTAAATCCGCATAAAAATTATCAAAGGTTTTTAAATTACTGTTAGTCATAAATCTCCCATACGTTGCCTTTCAAAACTCTTATCGGTTGCATTTCAGAAATTTTCTTAATATTGGGAATACTATTGCTATTATATTCTACAGGGAAACCAATTGTAAATTCAGTATCTTCATTGTTATTTATTTTTCCATCCAATGTTATAATATATCCCCCACCTTGAGGGGTTCCATTTCCTATATTTTCTACTTTCATACTATCCCAATCAAATTGAACGCTTTCGACTTTAGGGTTTCTAGACTTTATAAAGTTCGCCATCTCCTCTTCATGCTCTTTCAGATAAGCCAACTGCTTAGCCCGTGGGCTCAGAGTTATTCCTCCGAATAGATTTGTTTCCTGTGCCATCCATGTGCCTCCTCCAAATACTGCAAGGGCTAAAACCAGCCAAAGCAAGATACGTTTTTTCATGATTATCCTCCCTTAAACGTGGATTCTAAACCTATTATATCATGAATGTAAAAAAAAATACTTATAATAAGTATAGGTGTTTATTCTAGATTACCCAGGTAATTTGGTAATAGTGTGTTCTCGATTAAGCATCCCCACGATATCAAAAGGATTGACATAGTACTCAATTTTTTCGCTAATCTTTTTGATTTTCTCATCACTGAGGCCCATTTTCTTTAAGCTCTTTGTCGTTTCTGGACCGTCAAAGAGAACCACTTTGCCGATTTTCTCAAGTTCCTCATCGCTGAGGCCAGCTACTCCTTGCGCAGAGACTATGGTCCCTAGAGAGTGACCTGTGATGTCCATCGTAGCTTGCGGAGCTTTTTCACGCATCTCTGCGATTTTAGCTTTCATACCTGCCGTCGCTAACTTGGCTTGCGGGGTATGGATGTGGTTGAGGGCAAACTTCGCATCGTTGTCTATCCAATCGTTCCAATTTTCATAACTAATGGCATCACTTCCGCGGATAGCCATATAGGTTTTCGTAGTATCTTTAGTCAAGGTTGGCGTATCCGTTAAGTAGTAGGCATTGAAACCAGCTTTCTCATCCGTTAAAAGCCCTTTTTGATAACGTTTGTGATGAGTATCCTGCCTCATCCCATTCGTATCAGGAACTGGTACCGATGTGACTTTATAAGTATCTCTTAGATCAGGATCTGGTTGCAAGTAGACTTTACCGTCATGAGGAAGTTTTTTACCTCCGGGAGTGATTTCACCATCGTCATCTATATCTTGTGAATAATCTATTAAAGTCCAGTTTAAAGCATTATTATAGCGTGATAAAGTATTTGGCCTCCCTCTATAAGCCGACTGTGCTAAATCCGCATAAAAGTTGCTATAGTCTTTTAAATTACTATCCGTCATACTTGTCCCAACCTCCATTTTTTAACACTCTAGGGGGATTGTACATGCCAATCCGTTCTATTGAAGGTACATCATTTTTAGTTTTTAATCGAAAATCTATTGTAAAGTCAGAATCCTTTATATAATTAAAAGAACCCTTCACTGATAGATTATAACCTCCACCTTGTGGAGTTCCATTCCCTATCTGTTCAACAGTTAAACTATTCCAATCCATCTGAACAGATTCAATCTTTAAATTTTTAGACTTTACAAATTTTACAATCTCTTCTTCATGCTCCTTCAAATAAGCCAACTGCTTAGACCGTGGACTAAGAAAGACTCCTCCAAATAGATTTGTTTCTTGTGCCATCCATGCGGCTCCTCCAAAAATTACAAGGGCTAAAACTAACCAAAGCAAAGTACGTTTTTTCATGAATATTCTCCTATAACATGTGAATATAGCCATATTATATCATGAATGTAAAAAATTTTTTATCATGAACCGCCTCTCAAAGCTTAACCAAAAATCTAACGCTCTCAATATCTGTACTTTATCAGTATTTTATTTGAAAAAATTTTCTATAAAATTCCTTTTACACTATCTTTCCAATAATTCCTATAATAGGAATCAAAGAAAAACCTACAAGATCTGATTCTAAGGTGCTATCCCATCTTTTTCATTCATTTAGACTAACTGCAATTGAATTACATCTTATTGCTTCTTTTTTCATCTAGTTTAACACTCTAGAATTAGCTTCAATGCATGTTCCTAACATATAAAAAAGCCCTGTCCCAAGACAAGGCTTTGAGCTTCTTCACTTTGCCGATTGCAGGGATTGAACCTGTGACCTAGGCTTTACGAGTGCCTTGCTCTACCAACTGAGCTAAATCGGCGATTACACATACAGTATAGCACTCTGAGAATAGGTGTCAAGAAATTTTCATCTCTATTAAAAAAAGCCTGTCCTGAGACAAGGCTTTGATAACATCTATGCTAAGAACCCGCACTTTCGTAGGCATCTAAACCCCTATCCCAAAGTTTAAGGGAAATGACAAAGAAGACAAGGGAAATCAACATCAAACCTCCGATGTTAAAGAACACATCCTTGTCCTGTAAGAAATAGCTAGCAGGATAATAGGCCGTAAAGGCAAATGGCACGATAAAGCTAATCAACCATCGAAGGAGCGAATTGTAAATCGAAATCGGGTACTTGGCAAAGTCATTGAACATATAGAAGATGTAAATCATTGCTCCTGACTGCTTGGTCCAAAAAGCGATGCTGGCTGTCGCGATTTTCAAGGAAGTATAAATCAAGGTCGCAAATGGTATGCAGACTAGGAAAAGCAGGAATTTTGGAAGAGTCCAGGCAATGCTAGATACCGTTGTCGCTAGTAGGATCCCACCAACCAAGAGTTCGCCCAAAGCATCAATCTGAAAGGTCTCAACTAGAATATGAAAGAGAGGGTTGATAGGACGAGTCAGGTATTTGTCAAACTCCCCTTTTCGCACCAAGCGTTGCCCTAGCGCCCAGAGATTATCAAAAAAGAGATGGTCCAAACCCTTGGGAATCAAGGAAAAACCATAGATAAAGGCTATTTCTTGAAAAGTCCAGCCTTCTAGGGATGGGATGTGTTGAAAGATGACATTGAGAAACAAGAGATTCAAGCCTTGAGTCAGAAATACTCCCAGTACACCAACTACAAAATCCACCTTGTATTCCATGATTTGTTTGATGTATTGTCTGATAAAAATCAGATGCATGCGTTGATATTTTTTCATACTAACCTCCCTGAATGGTAATGAATGACTGGACTCGTTTCCAAATCAACTGAGACAAGCCCACCATCACTAAGAGCCAGAAGAACTGCAAAAGGAGTGCTTGAAGCATCTGACTGGCATCGTATTTCCCAACGATAATCATGACTGGAGTGTAAATCAAGGATGAAAAAGGCAGGAAGGACAGAATATCTGAAACAACCTTTGGAAAGAAAGCCAAGGGAATCAAACTTCCAGACATAAAAGCCACTATGGAAGTCTTGAGTAGATTAGAACCCCATAGATTTTTAAACACAAAGGCAGAAAATCCAAAGCAGATATTAAAGAAAAAGTTAATCAGATAGGCCAGCGTTAAGCTAAAAAGATAAAGGACAGTTAATCCCAGCACTTCTACAATCTCTTGCCCAGATAAGATTTTCATCAAAACAATGACACTTAAAAATGGAAGGCCAACGCTGATAAAAATCAACCACTTAGACCCAAGCTCGGTAAAAAGATAAGAGGCTGCAAAATGCACTGGTCTCAACAAGCGCATGATAATGGAACCATCCTTGACCTCCTCCCCAATCATAAAGGAGCTATCCGACCTGGTCAGAAGATTGGTCACAAAACTCATAATGATGTAGAGAGTGATATCTACCATACTGAAGCCCTGAATCAAGGACTCCTGCGAGGAATCAAAGACAGCCTTCCAGAGATAAAAGGCCACAAAAGCCCCCATGACATCGCCAATCCGATAGAGAATAAAGTTGACTCGGTAAGTAATCAACTCCTGAACCCCTGCATTGATAAAAGGTTTATAACGTCTCCACAATTTGATCATCCTAGAGCTCCTTTCGGTAGAAGCGACGGATAATATCCTCAATATCCGTATCCACCATCTTCAAATCGCGGATCTCAAAATCAGATAGGGTCTGCTTGATAATGTCAGCTGACTGGTAGCGAGAACTATCGAATTCAATGTTGAGACTATTTCCTTGTCTATCAATTGTCATATCCGAAAAGCCTTCATAGTGAGAAAGGAAATGACTTTGACCTGGTAGCAGTTCAAAAGAAAGAGTCTTCATCTTGCCAAAGGTCTCCTTGAGCTGGCTCACCGTTCCATCAAAAATCTCCTGCCCCTTGTCAATCATAAAAATCCGATCACAGAGTTGCTCAATATCGCTCAAGTCGTGAGTGGTCAGGAGAATGGTGGTTTCTTCCTCCTGATTGATTTGAGTAATAGCCCTACGAATGTTATCCTTGACCGAAACGTCCAAACCAATGGTCGGCTCATCTAAAAAGAGAACCTTGGGATTGTGGAGCAAGGAAGCTGCAATATCCGCCCGCATTCTTTGACCCAGTGAAAGAGTCCGCACGGGATCCTTGATAAAGTCCTTCAAATCCAAGACTTCATTCAAAAAGTCCATACGCTTATGGAAGAGCGAGCCTGGTACATCATAAATCTCCTTCAAGACTGTGTAGGTCTCTTGTAGAGCCAAATCCCACCACAACTGGGTTCTTTGCCCAAAGACCACTCCAATATCCTTGACATAATCTTGGCGATTGTCCTGGGGAATCTTGCCGTTAATCCGACAAAAACCTGATGTCGGCTTTAAAATTCCTGTCAGCATTTTAATGGTTGTCGACTTTCCAGCACCATTTGCCCCGATAAAACCTAAAATCTGTCCCTTAGGCACCTCAAAGGTCAAATCCTTGACCGCTTCAAAGGTCTGCTTTTCAGGATGAATAAAGGAGCGCAAAGCCCCCTTCAAGCCCGGTTCCTTGACTGTCTTCACAAAATTTTTCTGAAGATGTTCCACTTCTATCATTGCCATATCTATCTCCCTATGCAAGGAATAGCAACATTGTATTTTTGACTACAAACATTCTAAAACCTTACTTTCTACACCTTCTACATTTTATTACAGAAGGCTTTATACCAACCTATTATAGTCCAATAAAAACTAGAATGCAAGCGTTTGCCTGAAGTTTATGAAATTGAAATTTTTTCTCTTAAAATGGTATTTTAAATCAAAAATTATGGTTTAATTGTTTCCTTAAAACACCAAAAAACCCACCCAATGGGCAGGTTCTGTATGTATTGTTCAGCTAGATTAAGCTTTACCTTCTGAACCGAATACGTCGATACGTTCTTCAACTGATGCTTGGATAGCTTTTACACCGTCAGCCAAGAATTTACGTGGGTCGAAGAGTTTTTTCTTGTCGTATTCTGCTTCGTTTGCTTCGTAGTCACGAGCAAATTTACGAGTTGCGTTAGCGAATGCGATTTGGCATTCAGTGTTAACGTTAACTTTCGCAACACCAAGTTTGATAGCTGCTTGGATTTGCTCATCAGGAATACCTGATCCACCGTGCAATACGATTGGGAATCCAGGAAGAGCTTCTGTCAATTTTTGCAAGTGGTCAAGGTCAAGACCTTCCCAGTTAGCTGGGTAAGGACCGTGGATGTTACCGATACCAGCTGCCAAGAAGTCGATACCAGTTTCAACCATTGCTTTAGCGTCTTCGATTGGAGCCAATTCACCTTTACCGATGATTCCGTCTTCTTCACCACCGATAGTACCAACTTCAGCTTCTACTGAGATACCTTTAGCGTGTGCTTTTTCAACAACTTCTTTAGCCAATTTAAGGTTTTCTTCAACTGGAAGGTGTGAACCGTCAAACATGATTGAAGTGTAACCAACTTCGATACACTCAAGTGCATCTTCGTAGTGACCGTGGTCAAGGTGGATAGCTACTGGTACAGTGATACCCATTGATTCAACAAGGTTAGCGATCAAGTTGCGAGCAACTTTGTAACCACCCATGTATTTAGCAGCACCCATTGAAGTTTGGATCAAAACTGGAGCTTTTTTAGCTTCTGCTGCGCGCAAGATAGCTTGAGTCCACTCAAGGTTGTTTGTGTTAAATCCACCAACTGCATAACCGTTGTCACGAGCTGCTTGGACAAATTTTTCTGCTGAAACGATTGCCATTTTATCAGGCCTCCTGTATATTTTTATGGGTCATCCCATTTACATTGTTCATTTTATCACTTTTTGACAAAAAAATCTAGTTTTTCCCGTAGTTTCGATTGAATTTCTTCTAGCTTCATCTATGTAAACCCTTTCTCTCCCTAGTCTTGAGCGACTTTTGGAAAAGCTATAAAGAAGGTTAAACGATTCTCCTCCATCTTAAAGCGATAAGCTAATTTTTCATGTTCTAATAGACTCTTGACCACAAAGAGTCCCATCCCAGACCCTTTTGCCTTGCGACTGGCATTGTCAGAAAAAGACTGGGTCAGTTTTTCTTGTTCTTCTGGACTACAGCTATTTTCTATAAAGAGTTCCCCTTCTCTCTCTCCAATGCGAACCAAGCCACCCGGAACAGAGTGCTTGATAGCATTGCTGATGAGGTTAGACAGAATCAATTTCATGACAGATGGGTTTAGATAGGTCTGCTGATGAGACAAACTATTGTCTATTTGGAGCTCTCTTTCCTTAGCTAGCAAGGCATAATCCTTAACCAGACTTTGTGTCATCTGGAGCAAATCAATTTCTTCCCTATCATCTCGCAATTCCTGCACAGACGAGAGAGAAAGTATCTGGAGAACGTGGTGATTGAGCTCATCCACAATCCCCAAGGAAACTCCCAGATAGTGATCTCTATCCTTATAACGTCCGACATTTTCTTTCATGTTTTCGATCAGGATTTTCAAACTAGCCAGCGGTGTTTTCAATTCATGAGAAGCACCTCGTAGGAATTCGACCTTCATCTTTTCCAACTGGAGAATAGCTTCATTCTTGTCATGCAAGTCCGCAATGACAGTCAAAAGATGCTGGTAGAGGCTATTGATTTGTTCTTTGAGATCACCGATCTCATCCTTGGAATCCACGCGCAATCGCACTTGGGAATCCAGCTCCATCATTCTACGAGTCACCTGCTTGATTTCCAAAATCGGAGCAACAATGGTCCGAGCATAGATGTAGGCCACCAAAATGGAAATCAGAAAGGATGCCAGCAAGGTATAGGGAAGAAACTGAAGACTGATCTGCTCTGCCTCCTTTTGCAAATCCATGGAAGCTAGAAACTGGAGAGTCATGATGCTACCGTCTTGCGTTGTCACTTCCCGCTCCTCGATAAAGAGAGAGGTGGTTTGGCGATCTGTGTCCAGAGGAAGACTGTCCTTGACTTCTAACTTGTCCTCGGTCATCTCACCTTTGACAGCCCCCTTGATATCACTAGTCTGGGAATATAGGTCTAACACTTGCTCGATACTCTGCCTATCCTTACCTTCTAGAGATTGGGCAATGGCTGTCGCTTTTTGACCAATGGTTTCCTGACGATGGCTCAGATAAGTCGAAGGAAAAAGAAAATAAATAGCTAAATGAAGGCAGATAACCAGAACACTAAATATCGAGAAGGTATAGATAAATATCTTTGTAAATAAACCTGTTCGTTTCATTTTCGCTCCAATTTATAACCAACATTGCGCACAGTGAGGATGCAGTCCAAGTCTAGCTTTTTCCGCAGTTCCTTGATATAGACATCAATGACACGGTCAAAGGGAACCTCATCTGTCGCTTTCCAGACGGCATCAATAATCTGAGAACGAGTCAAGGCCCGTCCTTCATTTTTCACCAGATAGTCCAGAATTTCCAACTCTTTGGCATTAATGGCCACTTCTTGACCTGCTAGGCTGGCACTGTAGCTCTCAAAGTCCACCTTGGTATCTTTATAGGAGAAGACTCGTCCCGTATCATAATAGCGCTTGAAAATCGCGTCCACCCTCACTTTTAAGAGGGACAGAGAAAAAGGTTTTTCCAGATAGCCATCTGCCAGAGAGGCAAAGGCACTCATCTTGTATTCCTCATCCTGAAAGGCTGTCAACATCAAGACAGGGACCTGGCTGGTTTTACGAATCTCAGCTAGGACTTCTAGGCCATTGAGCTTGGGCATCTGGATATCCAGTAAAACCAAGGCTACTTCATAGCTGGAAAATTTTTCTAAGGCTTCTTGCCCATCTGCTGCCTCAATGGTTTCATAACCGCAATCCGTCAAATAGTCACTGACCCCCTCACGGATCATCTCTTCATCTTCTACAATTAAAATTTTCATAGAAAAAACGTTTCACATTCCTTTAAATTTCTTGTAAATCATCTCAATTTCATCTTGAAAGAAAGAGGCCCTATCAAGATAAAATAGATAAAAATGCTACCTATATTATACCCCATTTAGAGGAGAATAGGTAGCAAGTTTGTTATTCGCTATCCAGCAAGAGCTCTTTTGGTCGTTTTCTAAGGAGATTGCTTGAAGCAAGTGCCATAACGAGAACCACTAGAACCAAGGCAAGGACAAAGACGATGATAAAGTCTGATGTCTGAATGGAAATATCTAGGCTCGACAAGGTCTTACTAAAGCCATCTACTTCTGCACCACCACCAAGGTTAGAGGCCTGAGCAGCCTTGCTAGCTTGCTTGGCAACACCTGAAGTAACATTGGCAAGAACAGTATTTCCGATTGCACGCGCTGTGTAGTTGGCTAAGAAGTAAGCAGAAACAAGAGCAGGGATGGCAATCAAGATGGATTCGGTGATAAATTGACCCAAGATACTTGCCTGCTTGAGACCGATAGAGAGGAGGATTCCCACTTCCTTGCGACGGGCGTTAATCCAAAGGCTAAGCAAGAGGGCAAGGAGAAGGACTGAGAAGCTCAAGCTACCCCAGAAGAGGAGGTTAGCCATCTTGTACATACCAGAGATGGATTGCTCTAGAGCTGGGTAGTTAGAGGAGCTCTTAACGAGTGTATAGCTCTTCCAGTTGATACCACTGATGCCATTCAACTCTTTCATAACATCATCCAAGTTCTTGTCCGCTGTTACAAAGAAGGTTGCGTCCCCATAAATGGCTGTGTCTTCTGTGTATCCATAAAGTTTTGCAGCAGTGTGAATGTCTGTGATAGCTGTATTTTCATAGAGTTCTTGTGAGTAGGTTACTGCTGACTTATTATGACCATCAAAGAGTCCCTTGATTGTCACTTCGACTGTTTCCTTGGCACCTTTTTCATTGTCTGCATCGTAGATATTAGAGTCTAGTTTGACCTTATCCCCTACTTTCCAGCCGTGTTTGGCTGCCAAGTCCTTGTGCAGGAGGATCTTGTCCTTGTCGTCGTTGTTTAAGTGCTCACCTTCGACCAACTTATAAGAACCAGAGACAAACTTGTCTTCTTTAGAAGAGTCATTGACTCCTGTAATCATCAAGCTACTTCCAAAATGTTTAGCACGGTCAGGTGTCAGATTTTTCTTGGTATCTGGCGTTTCGATGAGTTCATAGCCAGTCAAATCTCCAATGGCATTGATGCGTTTAACATAAGACTCAATGGCCTTGTTTTCGGTGATTTTTTTGATATCTTCACCCTTGATATTCCCAGCACCACGTGGCGTTCCTTGATTGACGCGACGATTGATTTGCATGGAGAAGCTGTTGGTGATATTTTTAAAGGTCTCCTGAGAAGCCTTGGCAGTAGCTCCCTTGATTGACAAGCCAACCAAACTCAAGCTCGCCATGAGGAGAATAATCAGGAAGATGACAATCGATTTGAAAAACTTCCTTGTAACATAGGCAAATGCGTTGTGTAACATATATTCCCTTTCTAGAATTTGTTCTATTTTATAGTTCTAACAGAAAAAGCTCATATTATTTCGTCGTATTGCGAGTTTCAGTTAGTTTCTTATCTTTCAACTCAAGTGTAATATCTGATGCTTGCGCCACTTCTTTGCTGTGAGTTACGACGATGACACATTTACCTGTTTTCTGGGCAAGTGATTTGAGCAGTTCGACAATATCTCCAGCAGTTTTAGGGTCCAGATTTCCCGTTGGCTCATCTGCTAGAATAACTGGAGCTTCTGAGACCAAACTACGAGCAATGGCAACACGTTGTTGTTGACCACCTGATAACTGGAGAACATTCCGCTTGATCTGACTTTCATCCAAACCAAGCTCAAGCAGTGTATCCTTGCTGGCCTTTTTGTTGACCAAGCGGATATTTTCCAGTGGAGAAAGATAATCTATCAAGTTATAATTTTGAAAGACCAGGGAAATATGGTGCATGCGATGGTAAGAATAGCCCTTCTTACGAATATCCTCTCCTTGAAAAAGGATAGAACCTTCAACAGGACTATCTAGACCAGCAAGTAGGGACAAGAGTGTGGATTTTCCTGCTCCTGACTCACCAATAATACTGTAAAATTTCCCGGGTTCAAAATTATAATTGATCTGATATAGGACTGCTTCAGCAGTGTTCTTATAACGGTAGGTAACATCTTGTAATTGTAATAAAGTCATGATTTCTCCTTCTTAACTAATAGATGATAAAATTTCTTTCGGCGATTTTCTAAATAGAAATAGGAAACAAAGGGCTACAGATAAGCAACTAAGCAGAACTAGAAAAACATAGGATTCTGCAAAAGATAGGATGCTGGTTGATAGACTGCTTGCTTTGGCTAGTGTATCTTGTAAGCTTGCCTGATCTCCACTTGCGAGTAGGGTTTGGAGTAGGTAAGATGTGATTGCGTTTCCTGCAACAAATGATGGAAACAAAGCTCCAAGAGATACCAAAACTACCTCTAAACAGAACTGTAGGAAAATCGAGCTCTTGCCTTTTCCAAGTGCCAGTAAAATTCCCACTTCGTAGACCCTTTCTCTCAGCCAGAGAGACAAAACCAGAATTAAGGCTCCTGCTCCTGCTATCAACATCCCATAAAGAAAAATGGTCAGAAAGGTCTGGAAGGTTGCAACTGAGTCTTTGATTTGTTCAAAAGCCTTGTTTTCCTTCTCGACTTGGTAACCTTGATTCTCCAAGGCCAAGTTTTCTACCTGATTCATGAGTCCGTCCATTTCCTTAGGATTTTCTACATAGAAGCGAGCTGCACTGACTAGAGATTCACCATTACCCAAAAGGCTTTGGCTACTTTCATAGTCTGTAAAGACTTGGTTTTCACTGAAGTCAGAAGACAAACCTGTAAATTTCTCTTGTTTTTTACCAGAGAAGATTCCGACGATTTCAAACTCGACAGTTTGTCCTTTGCCAGATTCTGACTGTCCAGCATCTAAGGCAATCTTGTCATGAAGGGAAAGACTATTCTTCTTAGCCAACTCTTCGTGGATGATGATTTTCTTTGAATCCCCTTTTTGAAGGTGTCGCCCTTCTTTTAGATTGAAAGCTGAACTGGTAAAGGTGACATCCTTGGATGAATCCTCAAGAGCCGTTAAGCTAACCAAGTTCTTGTCTGCAGCTGACAAATCATCACGTTCAACGCTCTGCTCGCCACTCACTACTTCCTTGTCTTTTAGTTTTGCAACCGTCTCGAGTTCAGGAGAAACATTTTCCAGCCCCTTAATCTGGCTCACGGATGATAAGTCCGACAACTTAAAAGTCTGCCCATTTTCTATCTTCTTAATAGAAAAAGAGGTATTGAGTGATTTGTAAAGATTGGTTTCAACTGTTTTGTTGGACTTCATCAGAGTCAAACAGGCTGAAATTCCAGCCAATAGGACCAATAAAATCAGAAATAAAATAAAACTTCTCAGTCGTTTTCTGCTGACATAAGCCCAAGCTCTTTGGATTGGATCCATTTGTCACCTCCATATTTGTAAGACTATTATAAAATCCAAATATGAAATGTTTATGAAATACAAAAAAAGAGCAAAAATTTTTTTCTCTACTTGAATTTGATAAAAAAAGAGCTAGCCTAAGCTAACTCTTATCCTATGCGGAGAGAGGGACTTGAACCCTCACGACCTAAAGCGGTCACAGGATCCTTAGTCCTGCGCGTCTGCCAATTCCGCCATCCCCGCGTCGATTACTTTACTAGTATATCAACTTTTAGGATGCTTGTCAACACTTTTTTTCATTTTTTTCATTTCATCAACCAAATTACTCTGAAATTTCATTTAGATTTTCATCTACTAACTTAGCTCCAAGTGTATTTTTGAAATGACCTAAGGCAAATTGATGATTTTCAGGCCAGATAGATGCAACAGCCGGTTTAACAATCTCGATGTCATATCCTAGATTATAGGCATCTATAGCTGTATGCAGGACACAGATATCCGTCAAGACACCTGTTAAGATAACGGTAGACACTCTCCGCTCTCTCAAACGGATATCCAGGTCAGTCCCTGAAAAAGCAGAGTAATGGCGTTTATCCATCCAAAAGACACGACTGTCAGAACCATGCTCTTGATAAAAGGTCCCCAAATCTCCGTATAAATTCCGTCCACTAGTCCCAATCAAATTGTGAGGAGGAAATAGCTTGCTTTCTGGATGGAAACAATCGTTTTCTTCATGAGCATCAATAGTAAAAAAGATGTAATCTCCTCGTTCAAAAGCTAATCGAGTTACCTTGCTGATGGCATCCGAAATCGCCTGAGCTGGAGCACCTGCTGTCAGCTTCCCACTATCAGCAACAAAATCTTCTGTATAATCAATCGAAATTAAAGCCTTAGCCATTAGTAATCTCTTTTCTTCACTTCTTCAAAAATATCTGAAATCAAGACCTTAAGATAGGTTCCCTTCATTCCAAGTGAGCGACTTTCAATAATCCCTGCCGACTCAAGTTTACGAAGGGCATTGACAATCACAGAACGGGTGATTCCGATACGGTCTGCAATCACTGACGCAGTCAACTGCCCTTCATTTCCATTTAATTCCCCTAAAATAGCCGAAACAGCACGGAGTTCGGAGTAAGACAGAGTATTAACCGCCATGGTAACAGCAGTACGGCGACGGATATTTTTCTCATCTTCTTCACGCTGGAAGTTGAGGAGTTGAATACCAACAACGGTACTCGCAATCTCAACAAGGATCAAGTCCTCATCTTCGAATTTTTTATCATTGCGCCAAATAATCAAAGAACCAAGACGAATCCCTGATACATGAATCGGTGCAATAGTCGTCAAACCATCTGGAAAGTCGGCACGACTTTCCACAGGGAAAATACTCAAATCATGATCAACTGTCAGATTGGCTTCTGTATCATAAATCATGTTCGCACCTTGAATGTAGTCATCTGGGAAAATCTTAGTTTGAAAGAACTGCTCTACACGATCTGTATTGGTTTTGTAACGCATGAAATAACCAAGGAGACGTCCCTTGCTATTAACGATACAGGCGTTACAGTCAATAATATCTGCCAATTGACGGGTAATCGCATTGTAGGGAAGCTCTTCCTGCAACTGCTCGTCTGAGCGCTTCAGGATAGAAGTAATTTTTCTAGTTTTTTCTAATAAATGTGCCATTTTTCACCTCGAATTTAATCGCTATCATTATAACATAAACAGCTTGAATTTTCAATTATTATCTGAAAATTGCTTATTTAATTGCAATTTAAAAAAACAAGAATATTTTTAATTAAATTGCTTCTTTTCTATTGACAAGCCCCCTATTTTTGTGTATTATAATATTATAAGAAGATAATATATCTATTTTATTTATCTTTCTTTTCCATTCGGTCTCCTTATATAAAAAAGCGATTCATTTTGAACCGCTTTTTCTTATTTATCGCCCTTGTTACGAATAACAAAGCCTGTTTGCTTTTCGCTTGAAGTATTGCGTGGTTTTTTATTATCCTTACGGTAACGTTTTTCCTTATCAAAACGATCATTGCCACGACTTCCTTTTTTGAAATCATCACGACGACCATTGCCACGGCGATCACGGTCTCGACGGTCGTCCCCACGACGGCCTCCACGACCTCCCTTAGCTTTACCACCGAAGCCATTACCTGATGGTTTAAATGGCAGTGGTTTTTCACGTGCAATCTCCACTTCAGGAAGACTATCTGGGTCTTGAACAGTCAGACTCAAGATATACATTGCCAATTCTTCTGGAGTAAATTCGGCAACTAGCTTACGAGCATCTTTACCAAATTTCTCAAAGTTGGCACGGATAGTCTCATCTGCAAAATCACGTTCAATTTTCTTGAGAGCTACGTGTTTTTTAGCTTGGAAGGCTTCTTCTGCACTTGCAGGTTTGAGACCTTTCATACGTTTCTTAGTCAAGTTTTCAATGATTTGAAGGTAGCCCATTTCATTTGGTGAAACGAAAGTAATAGACTGACCTGACTTACCAGCACGACCTGTACGACCGATACGGTGAACATAACTTTCAGGATCTTGTGGAATATCGTAGTTATAGACATGGGTCACACCTGAAATATCCAACCCACGCGCCGCAACGTCTGTCGCAACCAAAACATCAAGATTGCCATTTTTAAAGTCACGAAGGACACGAAGACGTTTGTTTTGGTCTAGGTCTCCATGAATTCCTTCTGCACGGAAGCCACGGATTTTCAGTCCACGAGTCAATTCATCCACACGACGTTTTGTACGACCAAATACGATAGCAAGTTCTGGCTGTTCCACATCCATAAGACGGGTCATAGTATCAAATTTTTCTTGTTCCTTAACACGGATATAGTACTGGTCAACCAATTCTGTTGTCAATTCCTTAGCCGCAATCTTGACATGCTCAGGCTCTTTCATAAACTGAACACCAATACGTTTGATAGCATCCGGCATTGTTGCTGAGAAAAGTAAGGTTTGACGGCTTTCAGGGACACGGGAGATGATCGCTTCAATGTCTTCAAGGAAGCCCATGTTGAGCATTTCATCCGCTTCGTCAAGGATAAGGGTTTCAATGTCTTGTAATTTCAAGGCCTTGCGTTTAATCAAGTCCAAGAGACGACCAGGTGTTCCCACCACGATATGGGCACCAGATTTTAGAGCCTTAATTTGTTTTTCAATGCTTGATCCGCCATATACTGAACGGACTTTGACTCCCTTGCTACGACCAAAACGGAAGAGTTCTTCTTGACTTTGGACAGCAAGTTCACGTGTTGGAGCGATAACCAAAGCTTGGATGGTCGCTTCTTCTGTACGGATTTTTTCAAGGGTAGGCAAGCCAAAGGCTGCAGTTTTTCCTGTACCAGTCTGAGCTTGACCGATAACGTCCTTGCCTTCAAGGGCCAAGGGAATAGTTTGCTCTTGGATCGGACTGGCTTCTACAAAACCAGCTTTTTCAATCTCTGCTAGCAAATCAGCAGACAAGTTTAATTCATTAAATTTCACGTTATTCTTCTTTCTAAAGGTGGTGCGAAGCCACCCTATAGGGCTTAGTTTATACTTTTCTTTTTATGACGTATTTTCATATACTGGATATAAAATCGTGTTGCTTCTTTTCCACAAAAGAAAAGTACTGTTTTCTTTGCAACCTATCTAGTATAACACAAGACCAGAGCAAAAGATAGTTAAATCCGTCGATAAAGTCATGTAAACGATTTTTCTGAGAAAGTAAGGCTGTAATTTCCACTATTTCATAAACTTTTTTAAAGCGTAGCAGAATTGTGCAAAAGTTTTTTTCTTGTGCTAGAATGAAATTCGAATAGGAGGAACTCTAAATGTTAACTTATGATTTAATCGTTATCGGATTTGGTAAAGCTGGTAAAACACTAGCTGGTAAATTGGCTTCAGCTGGCAAAAAAGTTGCCCTCATTGAACGTAGCAAAGCTATGTACGGTGGAACTTGTATCAACATCGGATGTATCCCAACTAAAACTTTGCTAGTTGCTGCTGAGAAGGACTTGTCTTTTGAAGAAGTCATTGCTACCAAAAACACTATCACTGGTCGCCTCAACGGTAAAAACTATGCGACTGTTGCTGGTACAGGCGTAGATATCTTTGACGCGGAAGCTCACTTCCTTTCAAATAAAGTCATCGAAATCCAAGCTGGTGATGAAAAGAAAGAACTGACTGCTGAAACAATCGTCATCAACACTGGTGCTGTTTCAAACGTCTTGCCAATCCCTGGACTTGCTACAAGCAAAAATGTCTTTGACTCAACAGGTATCCAAAACTTGGACAAATTGCCTGAAAATCTTGGAGTCCTTGGTGGTGGAAATATCGGTCTTGAATTCGCTGGTCTTTACAACAAACTTGGAAGCAAGGTCACAGTCCTAGATGCCTTAGATACTTTCCTACCTCGTGCAGAACCTTCCATCGCAGCTCTTGCTAAACAATACATGGAAGAAGACGGTATTGAATTGCTTCAAAACATCCGTACTACTGAAATCAAAAACGACGGTGACCAAGTGCTCGTCGTGACTGAAAACGAAACTTACCGTTTCGACGCCCTTCTTTACGCAACTGGACGCAAACCAAATGTAGAACCACTTCAACTTGAAAATACAGATATTGAACTAACTGAACGTGGCGCTATTAAAGTGGACAAACATTGTCAAACAAACGTTCCTGGTGTCTTTGCAGTTGGAGATGTCAACGGTGGCCTTCAATTTACTTACATTTCACTTGATGACTTCCGTGTTGTTTACAGCTACCTTGCTGGAGATGGCAGCTACACACTTGAAGACCGTCTCAATGTACCAAACACCATGTTTATCACACCTGCACTTTCACAAGTCGGTTTGACTGAAAGCCAAGCAGCTGATTTGAAACTTCCATACGCAGTGAAAGAAATCCCTGTTGCAGCAATGCCTCGTGGTCACGTAAACGGAGACCTTCGCGGAGCTTTCAAAGCTGTTGTTAATACTGAAACAAAAGAAATTCTTGGAGCAAGCATCTTCTCAGAAGGTTCTCAAGAAATCATCAACATCATCACTGTTGCTATGGACAACAAGATTCCTTACACTTACTTCACAAAACAAATTTTCACTCACCCAACCTTGGCTGAGAACTTGAATGACTTGTTTGCGATTTAAGTTGAGATTTAATCATATCGAACAGCTCTCCTTGGGCTGTTTTTATTTCTGCGAAATCTCAAATCTGTCTTTTCCTTCTTTTATGATATAATAGAAACATGAAATTAAAAACTACTTTGGGCCTTCTTGCCGGGCGTTCTTCCCACTTCATTTTAAGCCGTCTTGGCCGAGGGAGTACGCTTCCAGGAAAAGTCGCCCTTCAATTTGATAAAGATATTTTACAAAACCTAGCTAAGAACTACGAGATTGTCGTGATCACTGGAACCAACGGAAAAACCTTGACAACTGCCCTCACTGTCGGCATTTTAAAAGAGGTTTATGGTCAAGTTCTGACCAATCCAAGCGGTGCCAACATGATTACAGGGATTGCGACAACTTTCCTGACTGCCAAATCTTCTAAAACTGGAAAAAACATTGCAGTATTAGAAATCGACGAGGCCAGTCTATCTCGTATCTGTGACTATATCCAGCCAAGCTTATTTGTCATCACCAATATCTTCCGTGACCAGATGGACCGCTATGGTGAGATTTACACAACTTACAAGATGATTTTGGATGCTATTCGTAAAGTGCCTACGGCTACTGTTCTCCTTAATGGAGACAGTCCACTTTTCTACAAGCCAGCTATTCCAAATCCTGTACAGTATTTTGGTTTTGACTTGGAGAAAGGTCCAGCTCAGCTGGCTCACTATAATACCGAAGGAATCCTCTGCCCTGACTGCCAAGGCATCCTCAAATATGAGCACAATACTTATGCAAACTTGGGTGCCTATATCTGTGAAGGTTGTGGATGTAAACGTCCTGATCTCGACTATCGCTTGACAGAACTAGTTGAGTTAACCAACAATCGCTCTCGCTTTGTCATTGACGGCCAAGAATACGGCATCCAAATCGGTGGACTTTACAACATCTACAACGCCCTAGCTGCTGTGGCTATCGCCCGTTTCCTCGGCGCAGATTCCCAACTAATCAAGCAGGGATTTGATAAGAGTCGTGCTGTCTTTGGACGCCAGGAAACCTTCCATATCGGTGACAAGGAATGCACCCTCGTCTTGATTAAAAATCCAGTCGGTGCGACCCAAGCTATCGAGATGATTAAACTAGCTCCTTATCCATTTAGCCTATCTGTCCTCCTAAATGCCAACTATGCAGATGGAATTGACACCAGCTGGATCTGGGATGCTGATTTTGAACAAATCACTGACATGGACATTCCCGAAATCAACGCTGGCGGTGTTCGCCATTCTGAAATCGCACGTCGTCTACGAGTAACTGGCTATCCAGCTGATAAAATTACTGAAACAAGTAGTCTGGAGCAAGTTCTTAAGACCATTGAGAACCAAGACTGCAAGCATGCTTATATTCTAGCTACCTATACTGCTATGCTTGAATTCCGCGAACTGCTGGCTAGTCGTCAGATTGTTAGAAAGGAGATGAACTAATGGTTTATACTTCACTTTCCTCAAAAGCTGGCAATTACCCCTATCAGCTCAACATTGCCCACCTCTACGGAAATCTCATGAATACCTATGGGGACAATGGAAACATCCTCATGCTCAAGTATGTGGCTGAAAAACTGGGAGCCCATGTGACGGTTGACATCGTTTCTCTCCATGATAACTTTGATGAAAATCACTACGACATTGCCTTTTTCGGTGGTGGTCAAGACTTTGAACAGAGTATCATTGCAGACGACCTACCTGCTAAAAAAGAGAGCATTGACAACTACATCCAAAACGACGGTGTAGTTCTGGCTATCTGCGGTGGTTTCCAACTATTGGGGCAATATTATGTTGAAGCTTCAGGGAGACGTATCGAAGGTCTAGGTGTCATGGGCCACTACACCCTCAACCAGACCAATAACCGTTTTATCGGGGACATCAAGATTCACAATGAAGATTTCAATGAAACCTACTATGGATTTGAGAATCATCAGGGCCGTACCTTCCTCTCAGATGATCAAAAACCACTGGGACAGGTTGTCTATGGAAATGGAAATAACGAAGAAAAAATCGGTGAAGGCGTTCATTATAAAAATGTCTTTGGTTCTTACTTCCACGGGCCTATCCTCTCTCGTAATGCCAATCTAGCTTATCGCCTAGTCACTACTGCCCTCAAGAAGAAATATGGTCAGGACATCCAACTCCCTGCCTATGAAGATATTCTCAGCCAAGAAATCGCTGAAGAATACAGCGACGTCAAAAGCAAGGCTGACTTTTCTTAAACCAAGAAAAACCATATCAAAGAACTCCTCTATCTTACTGGAGTTCTTTTTGTCTGTTCTTTTACCCTTCTCCCTTGCATTTTCTCTCATTTTTTGCCAAAATAGAGGGGTAGAAAGAAGGTAGCATATGTCTAAATTACAACAAATCGTAACATATCTTGAATCAGAAAAACTAGACGTCGCTGTCGTATCTGACCCCGTCACAATCAATTACCTCACTGGCTTTTACAGTGATCCCCATGAACGCCAAATGTTCCTTTTTATCCTAGCGGATCAGGAACCCCTCCTCTTTGTCCCAGCCCTTGAAGTTGAGCGTGCTACTAGCACTGTTTCCTTCCCAGTTGTGGGCTATGTGGATTCTGAAAATCCATGGAAAAAAATGAAAGATGCTCTTCCACAACTTGACTTCAAACGTGTTGCAGTCGAGTTTGACAATCTCATCCTGACTAAATACCATGGCTTGAAATCAGTTTTTGAAACAGCCGAGTTTGAAAACCTCACTCCTCGCATCCAACGCATGCGCCTCATCAAATCAGCTGACGAAGTGCAAAAAATGATGGTTGCAGGTCTCTATGCGGACAAGGCAGTTAAGGTTGGTTTTGACAATATTTCTCTTGATAAGACGGAGACAGATATCATTGCACAAATCGACTTTGCTATGAAACGTGAAGGTTATGAAATGAGCTTTGATACCATGGTCTTGACTGGTGATAATGCTGCAAATCCACACGGTATTCCAGCAGCAAACAAGGTTGAAAATGATGCTCTTCTACTCTTTGACCTTGGTGTTCTAGTCAACGGTTACGCATCAGACATGACTCGTACAGTCGCTGTTGGTAAACCCGACCAATTCAAGAAAGACATTTATAACTTAACTCTTGAAGCTCAACAAGCTGCTCTTGACTTTATCAAACCAGGTGTGACTGCTCATGAAGTGGACCGCGCTGCCCGTGAGGTCATCGAAAAAGCTGGTTACGGTGAGTACTTCAACCACCGTCTTGGTCACGGTATCGGTATGGATGTCCATGAATTCCCATCTATCATGGAAGGAAACGACATGGTCATCGAAGAAGGCATGTGCTTCTCTGTTGAACCAGGTATCTATATCCCTGGTAAAGTCGGTGTCCGTATCGAAGACTGCGGTGTTGTTACCAAGGACGGCTTCGACCTCTTTACAAGCACCAGCAAAGACTTGCTTTATTTTGATTAATGGTATTATTTTATGTTAAATGATTTCTTTAAATTTGTAGATAATGTTACTAATGAAACTTCTAAAGTCGTAAATGATATCGTTAATGAATCTTCAAAGGTTGTAAATAATATTGCAAATGAATCCTCAAAAGTTGTAAATGATATTGCAAATGAGACTGCAAAAGCCGTGAAAGTAGTTGTAGATGAAACTTCCAAAATAACGACCAATACTGTAGATGGAGCTGTTTGTGTTGCCAATAATACTATGACAGGAATTTCTAATTTTATAAGTGTACCTGGTAAAGTTGTAAATTTAATTTTGAAATACACTCGTGGAATAATCAAGAACGTCTTGAAAAGAAACAAGACGAAGAACGTAGACAAACTTTATCCATTCAATTCCCTGAATTCTTAAATCAAGAAGAATTTAATAGAATAATTCATGAAGAAGCTAATCAAATTATTCGAATTAAAAAAATAGAAATTAATCAAGCTTTAATTAATTTTGAGGTGTATTCAATTAGTAGGATTTCAACTTGGTTTTTTACTTTAGATTATAATGATTATGGAAGTTTAACGGGGAAAGTTAGAATTTCAAAAGATAATACTGACTCAAGTATCCCTAAAAATATTAGTTTGCGAATTTCTGAACGACTTAATGCTATTTTAAAAAATCAGTATATCCTTTCACCTGACGACTATGATATTTTACTTACTAAAGAACCTACAGACGTAAAAGAAATTTTTGAAAATTTTGGATTTCATAATGTAACATTACTTGAAGAAAGATATGAAAAATTACCTCATTTTATTAAGAATTACAAAATACATAGCATTACAATAGGAAATTGCAAATATTTTGATAAAGATTCCTATTTTGATAGTAATTCTTCTGTTGTGATTTCCTATTATCTACAAGAAAACCAATAATAAAAACGTAAAGTTAGCAGAAAAATCATTACTACTAACTTTACGTTTTTTAATCTTTACTTAATCTTCTTGATACTTTGACTAATAATAAATCCTACAATCATCCCTACTATATTTTGCATGAAATTCGGTAGGATTTCGGGTAGGGCTGCAGCCCAGCCATTCATTAATGTAGAACCCAAGGCGTAGCCACCTACCATGGCAATCGTTGCTAAGATAAGGCCTAACCACTGAGTTTTTCCTTTAAATCCTGCGAAAAATCCCTGCAAGCCATGGTTAACCAAGCTAAAGAACATCCACTGAGGATATCCTGATAAGAGGTCAATCAAGAAACCTGCTAGTCCTCCTACTACAGCCCCTTCACGACTACCAAAGTAGAAGGCCGTAAAGAAGACACCTGCATCTAAAAGAGTTAGAATGCCTGTCGGTGTTGGAATTTTTAAGAAATAACCTAGAACCACAGAAAGGGCGGTTAATAGGGATACAAGGGCGATTTTAGTTGTTTTGGTTTGCTTCATATTGTCTTACTCCATACTGATCTGCTTGTGCAATGGCACGGTAAACGAAAGCCTTAGAGCTTTCTACTGCTGGTAAAAGTTCATCACCTTTAAGCAAGTGACTGGCAATGCTAGAAGCAAAGGTACAACCTGCACCAGCATTTTGCCCTTGGATGACAGGATTTTCTAGGACCGTAAAGTTTTGTCCATCATAAAAGACATCTACAGCCTTGTCCTGACTAAGGCGATTGCCTCCCTTGATAATGACTGCTGGCGCTCCTAAGTCATGCAATTTCTGTGCTGCAGTTTTCATATCTTCAAGGGTTTTAATCTCTTGATCTGCTAATAATTCTGCTTCAGGAAGATTAGGCGTAATCACACTGACATGAGGGAAAAAGCGAATCAATTCTTGACAGAGCTCACTTACAGCTACATCATGCGTTTCCTTGCAGACCAAGACAGGATCCAATACCACAGGCACTCCTGGACGTTGCTTGATAAAGTCCAATGCCTTCTCAGCTACACTGACAGTTGGTAGAAGACCGATCTTAATCCCTGCAAATTCCACATCACGCAAGCTATCTAATTCATGTTGAAAAATGGTATCGTCAGTTGGAAAGACTTCAAATCCTTTTTCTGTCAAGGCTGTCAAACAAGTCACTGCTACAAAACCATGCAAGCCGTTCAAGGTATAGGTAGCCAAATCAGCTGACAGGCCACCACCACTAAAAATATCATTTCCAGAAAGTGCTAAAATACGATTATTCTTCATAACGAATCTCCTTTAAATACAAACCATTAGGTGCTGCCGTTGGACCAGCTAGCTGCCTGTCCTTCTTCTCCAAAATGAGGTCAATCTGCTCTACTGGCATACGGTTGTTTCCGATTTTGAGCAGTGTCCCCACCATATTGCGAATCTGTTTATACAAGAAACCATTTCCTGAAAAAATAAAGGTCAAAAACTGACCTGTCTCATCCACTGTTAAACTCGCTTCTGTGATGGTGCGAACCTTATCCTCTACACTAGTCCCAGAGGCTGTAAAGCCGGTGAAATCATGGGTTCCCTCTAGCTTTTTGATTGCAAGCTGCATCCTTTCCACATCGAGTGGATAGGGAAAGTGAGTGGCATAGTGACGGCGCATAGGATTCTTGGGACGGCCCCTATCCACGATAAACTCATAGGTCTTGCTATGCTTAGCATAACGGCAATGAAAATCATCCGCCACAAGCTCAATCGAAATCACATCAATATCTTCAGGAGACTGGGTATCAAGAGCAAAACGGAGCTTCTCCTCATCCATTTGATAAGGCAAGTCAAAATGAATGACCTGTCCCAGAGCATGAACCCCACTATCTGTCCTACCAGCACCGTGAACAGTAATAGCTTGCCCTTTATTTAACCTGGTCAAGGTTTTTTCAATTTCTTCCTGAACACTACGCGCATGAGGCTGGCGCTGAAAACCAGCAAAGGCGTAACCATCATAGGAAATAGTTACTTTATATCTCGTCATAAATTCTATTGTATCAAGAAAATAAGCTGTAAACAAGGGTTTAAAACAAATAGTGTCTGGGTACAAAATTCACAAAAAGAAAAACTTAGGAAACCAATCCTAAGCTTTCTTTTGAAGTAGGTACATGACAAAGATAGAGGTTACAATTAACCAAGATCCTAAGATAGCAAAGACTAACATCCCATTTTGTGTTAGCAAGCCAATCGCACCTAGAACGAATGGAGTCGTAAAGGCTCCGAAACTACAGCCTAATACAGCAAATGAAGTGGCTTGATTGAGGAGTTTAGCTGGAATTCGTTCAGAGACAAGTTGAAAAACCGTCGTCAAGGCTACACTGTAGGCAAAACCAGCAAGAATGCTTCCTGCCACTACCACCCACAAGGATGGAGACAAGGCAATCACAATTTGCCCTAAGCCGAAGGTAATGCCCGACCATAGGAGTAGTTTCTCTTTAAAGATAGAAATCAAGAAAGAGAAACTCACACCAGCCACAATCCCGATCAACTGCATGACACTAAGAACAAAACTAGATAACTGAGCATCTCCAAGTCCTCTTTCCACCATCAAACTTGGAATACGGATGGTAATAGCTGTATTGGTACAAACTACCACCGCTGCTTCAATAGCTAAGATAAAAATCAAGCCCTTCATTTCCCGAGTTAAACGACTTACTTCCTTCGTTTTTTTCTTGACTTCTTTCTTTTCCTTTCCATAAGGGACAAAGAGCAGATAAAGGGTCAGTACCAAAAATCCAGCACTATAGGCTAGGAAGGTAGCTGTCCAACCAAAGGACAACAATTGACCGACTGCCAAGGTGATGAGAGATGCCCCAACGACCTCTGCAGAACCGCGTAGCCCTAACATCTGAATTCGTGTTTTTCCTTGATAACGTTCACTGATAATAGAAATAGCCTTGGCATTGATCATCCCAACTCCCAAACCAAAGAGAATCCGTGTTCCAAAGACAAAAGGATAGGCTTGATACCAGAAGGGAGCCGTCCCGCTCAGTGATAAAATCAGCAATCCCAAACTAATCTGTAATCGCTCAGGAAATATTTTTTCTAAGAAACCATTTAGTAGTAACATAATCATGATTCCAAAGGATGGCAAGCTCGCCAAGAGCTCAATTTGTTCCTTAGGATAACCTTGATAATAGTCAAACATGGCTGGCAGTGCACTCGAGATGGAAAATGATGTAATCAAAACGAGGGAGAGAGCCAAAATACTGGCCCGTTCTAAAAATTGTTTCATGAAATCTCTTTCTATATTTCTCTTAATCTTCTGTCTTTTTGATAGTTATCAAATAAGCAAGAAAAGAAGAAGTCTCATTGGATTGTAGACTCCTTCTTAAACTAGAAAATGAATCCCTTGTATCTTAGGATGACTTTCTCTTGATTTGCTTGATAAAGTAGAAGATAAATCCTGCTACCATATAGGCAACAAAGATAATCAGACACCACTTGAACACGACATCCCACCCCTTGTTCACATTCAAAAAGAAGTAAGGGAAGGGACTGACCTTAGAATTAGGAACATCAAGTTTCAGTACCAAGCCATTAAAAAGAGCAAAAATCATATACAGCAAGGGTAAAATCGTCCACACAACTGGATCCCAGATTTTGTATTGACCCTGTTTGTCAAAAAAGAGGGTATCTGCTAAAAACCAGAGGGGAACGATATAGTGGCAAAGAAAATTTTCTAGAGTATAGAAATTAGTCGCAATGGGCGCTAAGAGGAAATGGTAAATCACACAAGTAATCATGATACTCATGGTGACCCCACCTTTTAAGCGCAAGAGACTAGGCCTTTGCCAGTTTTCACCTAAACGGCTCATAACCTTTAGGAGATAGAGCGTAAAAATCGCAACTAAAAGGTTGGACAGAACCGTATAATAGAGAAGCATCCCAAATCCACCATGCTTGGCGATTTCAAGATAAACTCCAGTAAAAGCCGCTAGAAACAAGAAGATACGGCTATAAAATACAAGTTTATAGTGTTTTGACATGCTTAAATTTTCTTCACAAACTCTGATTTGAGTTTCATGGCACCGAAGCCATCGATTTTACAGTCGATATTGTGGTCGCCTTCTACGATACGGATATTTTTCACGCGCGTCCCTTGTTTCAAATCTTTTGGCGCACCTTTTACTTTCAAGTCCTTGATGAGGGTTACAGTATCACCGTCAGCCAATTTATTTCCGTTGGCATCGATAGCAACAAGGCCCTCTTCTACATCTGCAACTTCAGCAGGATTCCACTCATAAGCACACTCTGGGCAAACCAGTAGGGCACCGTCTTCGTAGACATACTCTGAGTTACATTTTGGGCAATTTGGTAAGTTGTTCATGGTTTCTCCTTATCATCATTCACTATTCTTTGAAAATCAAAATTTCTCGAACAGCAACTATTATACCTTAAAATCAGCATTTTGACAAATGAGTCGCCGGAGGAGCAAAGAAAAAATCATGTAACTTTGTCTGCTACATGATTTTTAAAAGATAGTTTATCATGAGTAGTGATACAGAAACTCATGATAGAAAGGGATGCATTTATCTTACAAACCAGGTGCTTGTCCAAGTTCTGCGGCAAGCATCCAAATTGTTTTATCAGTTTCAGTTTTAGCATCTGAGAAGATACCGTTTGTCACATCGTCACCCTCTTCATCAGTGACATCCAAACCTTTTTGGAAGAGTTCTGATAAGTAACGGTAGATAGCAAGCACACGTTCCAAGCTTTCTTCAACATTACGGTATTCACCAGCTTCTTCCTCGATTTCACTGTTTTGAAGGAATTCTGTCAAAGTAGAGAATGGGCTACCACCAAGTGTGATCAAGCGTTCGCTGATTTCATCTAATTGACCATCAAGAGCATCCATGTACTCATCCATTTTTGGATGCCATACAAGGAAACCACGGCCACGCATGTACCAGTGTACTTGGTGCAAGGCAACGTGGGCTACGTACAAATCAGCAACAGCTTGGTTCAATACTTCCTTTGTTTTTGCCAATGCTACTGGCGCTGCTTTTGTTAATGATGTTACGTCTTTTACTGCTTCTTTTTTCAATTCTACCATTTTATTTTACCTCATTCATTATTATTTGTAACCACTTCTTAGTGTTTACTCTCTTAGTATACTACTAAGTAAAACCAATAGCAAGCCAAATGACTCACATGAGAAAAGTTGCAATAGACTGATAATTTAAGAAAAGTTTAGTTGGTTCAGATTAGCTCACTTTATCAGATATACTTGAAAATTGGCTTTGGTAAAGTTCATAATAAAAGCCTTTTGCTTAGAGTAAGCTTTCGTAATTTCCCTGCTCAATAATCTGTCCATCCCTAAGAACGAGAATCTTATTTGCTTCTTAAATGGTCTAGAGACAATGGGAGATGACAAAGCTGGTCCTTCCTTTCATCAACCGTTTCATAGCTTTTTGAATCAAGAGTTCCAAACAGGTATCAACAGAGGAAGTCGCTTCATCCAAAATGAGAATTTTAGGATTAGCTAGAATAGCAAGCGCGATGGTCAACAGTTGTTTATGCCCGAGAGAAATATTGCTGGAGTCTTGGTTCATCTCCATGTTATAACCACTAGGAAGAGTTCGTATAAAATAGTCTACATTAGCCGCTTTAGTAGCAAAAAAGAAAGGACGATATATGTCCTTTCTCGATTTTAGTTTTTCTTCAACCCAATAATGTTGATAAAGAGTCGATTATTTTACAAAGTCAAGCAATGCCAAGAAGCTTTCAGCTTCAAGTGACGCACCACCAACAAGGGCACCGTCAACGTCTGGGCAAGCCATGTATGAAGCAACGTTTTCAGGTTTAACAGAACCACCGTATTGAACACGAACTTTGTCTGCAACTTCTTGACCAAAGTCAGCAGCTACAACGTCACGAACAACTTTACACATTTTTTGTGCGTCGTCTTGTGAAGCTGATTTACCAGTACCGATAGCCCAGATTGGCTCATAAGCGATAACTGAGGCAGCAACTTGTTCAGCAGTCAATCCAGCCAATGCAGCAGATACTTGAGCACCTACAAACTCAGCAGCTTTACCAGCTTCGTAAGTTTCAAGTGACTCACCACAACAGATGATTGGAAGCATACCGTTTGCAAAGATTGCTTTTGCTTTTTTGTTGATATCTTCGTCAGTTTCATGGAAGTAGTCACGGCGTTCTGAGTGACCGATAACAACGTAATCAGTACCGATTTCTTTCAAAACTTGTGGGCTTGTTTCACCAGTGAAAGCACCTGCATTTTCAAAGTAGCAGTTTTGAGCAGCAACTTTAAGGTTTGAGCCTTTTGCAGCAGCAAGAACAGTTGTCAAATCAAGAGCTGGAGCCGCGATACCTGCTTCAACAAGATCTGATGAAGGAAGTTTTGATGCAACTGCTTCAACGAATGCTTTAGCTTCTTCTGGATTTTTGTTCATTTTCCAGTTACCAGCGATAAATGGTTTACGTGACATTTCACATACCTCTTTTTTCAATTTATTTTCTATTTATTTTATCACAATTAGACACAGCTTGCAAATCTTACTCAGATTTCAAGCCTGCTTACATGGATTAATCCTTCCAGAGATCCATAGCATTTCTGAAATCTGCAGATACCTGTGTCAACTGAGGATTGCTTGCTTCTCTCTCTGCTCGTTTAGCCTCCACTTGAGCCACACTTTTGATGCCTTCATGGCGCCAGTTTCTTAAAATCGCCTGAATGTACTTCCAGTTTGGTTTTCCATTCAAAACGGCTTCACGAAGAGCTTCCTTAATCAAGCCAGCACTGGTTCCATCTTCCTTAAGAGTCTTGGTCAAATCCTCAATCTCAAAAGGTGTCAACAAGCGTCCCAACTCCTGCTGGAAGGTCTCTACCAAATCTTTGAGCTGGTTTTGAGGTGTCAACTGGTCTGAACTTGAATGAGCTACTCCAAGCAAATTATCCAAACGTTCCAAAGCTAAACTAGCATCAAAAAGCAATTCGATTTCACCATTCAATTCGATCGTTCGATACTGAAGCAGTCCCCTCTCCGTCAGATTGGAAATGGCCTGATTGACATCCGAAATCTCCTTGCCAATCCTTTCAGCAATCTGGCTTGGCGACATTTCTTCTAAGCCTGTCGTATTTTGCAAATAGAAAAATTGCCAGACCAGAAAATCGTCGCTGGAAGGAAAGAGTTCCTTAAAATGCAAGAGCAGGGCACTTGGTAAAACCAAGTTCCCTGATTTAAAAGCGTCTAAATATGTCATAATTCCTCTTATAAATACCCAAATGCAGATGCATCATCTTCTATTTTTCTCCAGTCAAAAGGCGTCTCCTGATAGACCGCATAATTCACCCAGTTACTGAAAAAGAGGGCTGCTGATGAAGACCAACAAAGACAAGGTGTCTGGTTGACATCATCATCCTTAAAGTAATTTTCTGGAATATGTGGGTCTAAACCTGCATCACGGTCCCTAAAATACTCTTTTGCCAAGGTATCACGGTCATATTCCAAATGCCCAAAACTATAAATTTCTCGCAAATCACGACTGGCCAAAATAGAAACTCCAACCTGAGGTCCTTCTGATAAAATTTCAAGATTGGTTTTGTTTAAGATTTCTTCCTTAGAAATCTCCGTGTGCCGAGAATGAGGGGATACATAGCTATCGTCAAAGCCTCTAAAGAGAAGATGACCTTCCTTTAAAGTATCCTGAGGATAAATACCTGATAACTTACTGTCCATCTGGTATTTTTCCACCCCATAGCGCAAATAAAGACCAGCCTGAGCCCCCCAACAGATATGAAGGGTCGAATAGACATGGGTCTTGGACCACTCGATTACCTGACTGAATTCCTCCCAATAGTCCACTTCCTCAAATGGTAAATGCTCAACTGGAGCACCTGTGATAATCATCCCATCAAAATACTCATCCTTGACTTCAGGAAAAGTTTTATAAAAGGTCTCCATGTGCTCTGAACGAGTTGTTTTAGAACGGTGACTCTCCATATAGAGAAAATCAATATCCAGTTGCAGGGGCGTATTAGCCAAGTGGCGCAACAATTGAGTCTCTGTGACCATTTTTTGTGGCATGAGATTTAAAATTAAAATCTTCAAGGGACGGATATCTTGGTGGGCCGCACGTTGATCATCCATGACAAAGATATTCTCTGTCCGTAAAATCTCAACAGCTGGCAATTTTTTATCAATTCGAATCGGCATAACCCTCTCCTAACTGTACTTTTCAGGAATCATTGCATATGTTTGAAACTCTTCGAAAATCAAATTCAAACCTCGTCAACGTTGCCTTGCCGTACTCAAGTACAGCCTGCGGCTAGTTTCCTAGTTTGCTCTTTGATTTTCATTGAGTATGAAACTAAATCTCAAACATCTAGTCCTTTTATTATACTGCAAGAAGATATAGTTTTCAATTATAGTTTTTCTCTAACTAGCTATAGTCTATTTTTATATCCTAATGTAGAGAAAACAGCCCTAGGGACTGTTTTTCATTAATAATGCATAAGAACTTTGTAATCGTAGTCACCGATTTTTTCACGGCCGTTCAATTCATCCAATTCAACAAGGAAGGCACAACCTGCTACAACACCACCAAGTTTTTCAATCATCTCGATAGTTGCCTTAACAGTTCCACCTGTTGCCAAGAGGTCATCCACGATAAGAACTCGTTGACCTGGCTTGATGGCGTCAGCATGCATAGTCAAGGTATCAACACCGTACTCTTTTTCGTAGTCAGCAGAAATGACTTCGCGTGGCAATTTACCTGGTTTACGAACAGGTGCAAAACCAATTCCCAACTCAAAGGCAACTGGACAGCCCACGATAAAACCACGAGCTTCAGGACCTACGATCATATCAATTTTCTTGTCAGTAGCATACTGAACAATTTCACGAACAGCGTAGCTATAAGCATTTCCATCAGCCATCAAAGGACTAATATCACGGAAGGTGATGCCTTCCTTAGGATAATTTTCAATTGTTGCAATATAATCTTTTAAATTCATCTTTTTCTTTCTTTCAAAGTTTTTTACTCTCTATTATAGCATATTTTTTAAGAAAGAAGAAAGGAAAAGTTAACATCAATGATTATCTAACGATTTGACGATTTATGACTAGCCATAGCAATAAAGCCCAAGTTCTGTTTATTCTTATCAAACATTTTATACATAGTTAAAAACTGCTTTCTATTCTCCTTTTTACAAGCATTTACACAAATTTTCAAAGTTCCTAGCCAACCTTCGTCATAAATCATACCTGATAATTTCATTAATGTCATTTCACCAGTCAATACTTTCACATCACGATAACCTGATTCTATCATCACCTCTTCCCAACCATCTTGAGTTAAAGGACCTACATTTACATGAATTGCTTGTGACAATTCCTGTCTGATAGACTCTTTAGCTTCCTTAAGAAGCACATCATGTGTCAAAAGAAGACCTTCAGGTTTTAAAACCCTTAGATACTCCATTACACATTTTTTCTTAGCTTGATCGGCTTGCATAGTCAGCATAGCTTCATTTATAACAATATCAAAACTAGCATCTTTATAAGGAAGTTTCATTGCATTTGCTCTTTCAAATCTGATCAAATGACCAACACCTGCCGTTTCAGCAGATTTTTTAGCCACTTCTAAGGCTTGTCCATCCATATCAACAGCAGTTATCTTACAACCAAAACGCTGTGCCAACTCAATTGCTGTAGTTCCCCTATTGAACGCAACTTCTAGTATTCTCTTTTCTTTTGAAAATCTTCCTTCCGCAATTAACCAATCTGTGGCACGTTTTCCACCTGGACGTAAGCGTTTTTTCCCCAGTTTTGCTAAAAACTTATGACCTGCTTCTGACATCTGAACACCTCTATTTTTTCTTCATTATAACATAAAATGATATTATCTAACAATTCTAATCCATTATTTGATAAACTAGAATCAAAAGCATACAAGCTGCCATGACTATAGCATAAATCTATTAATCACCTCTCTAGTTCGAATTCAATGGCTCACGTAGTTTACGTATATAGGTTACGACTACATATTTGTACTTTAGAGTTGCTGGCCTCCTTATCCGTTATATACGCTTTACTATCACGTGCCTATTCGTATAGCCAAGATTTCTCTATCTCTTTCTCTGCCGATTCTTATTTCCAGCGTCAGACTTAAACAGTCTATCCTAATGCCGTTCGATCAGCTACTCACAATAGTCAGGCTTGGGAATCACTTTTGGGTTTACTAGTATATGGTACCCACAGAGGACTTACACCTCAGATGAACGGAATGCCCGTCGTACCTAAAAAAACGAGCACTTTCGTACTCGTTCTCTGATATAAACTACTGATTAAAGTGAGTTTACGTCAACTTTGATACCAACACCTTGAGTAGTTGTGATAGTCAAGTTTGTTACGTAAGTTCCTTTAGCTGTAGCTGGTTTTGCTTTTTGGATTGTTTCGTTGAAAGCTTTGAAGTTTTCAACCAATTTTTCAGCTTCAAATGATACTTTACCGATGATTGCTTGAACGTTACCTGCACGGTCAGCACGGTAAGTGATTTTACCACCTTTAGACTCTTCAACTGCTTTAGCAACATCCATTGTTACAGTACCAGTTTTAGGGTTTGGCATCAAGTTACGTGGTCCAAGGACACGTCCAAGACGTCCAACAAGAGCCATCATGTCAGGTGTAGCAATAACTACGTCGAAGTCCAACCAACCGTCGTTGATTTTAGCAACAAGGTCATCTTCACCAACAAAGTCTGCACCAGCAGCCTTTGCTTCTTCAGCTTTTGCACCACGTGCGAAAACAAGAACGCGTGAAGTTTTACCAGTACCGTTTGGCAATACCATTGCTCCACGGATTTGTTGGTCAGCTTTTTTAACGTCGATGTTCAAGTTGTAAGCAACTTCTACAGTTGCGTCAAATTTTGCAAAGTTAGTTTCTTTTGCAAGTGCTACAGCTTCTTCTACACTGTATGCTTTTGTGCTGTCGATTTTCTCAAGAGCAGCACGAAGTTGTTTGCTTTTTTTAGCCATTTTCTATTCTCCTTGTAAGTGGTTCAATCGATTTTCATCTCCCACGTCACTTCTCGAAATGATGAAGTCTTGCGGGTTTTCAGTCTATTATTTTTCTTTTCCTACTTCGTTAAGCTCCCTTGCTGTACTCAAGTACAAGCATCAGTCACTTGCCTAGTATGAAAAGCAACTAATAGACTGCTGTGAGATTTTCTACCGTGTTATTGATTAGTCAACAACAGTGAATCCCATAGAACGAGCAGTACCTTCGATCATACGCATTGCAGACTCTACGTTTGCTGCGTTCAAATCTGGCATCTTAGTTTCTGCAATTTCTTGTACTTGTGCACGAGTAACTGTAGCAACTTTAGTTTTGTTAGGTGTACCTGATCCTTTTTCAACACCTGCAGCTTTTTTCAAAAGAACAGCAGCTGGTGGTGTTTTAGTGATGAAAGTAAATGATTTATCTTCGTAAACTGAGATAACAACTGGAATGATCATACCAGCTTGGTCAGCTGTACGAGCGTTGAACTCTTTTGTGAATCCCATGATGTTGATACCAGCTTGACCAAGAGCAGGTCCAACCGGTGGAGCTGGTGTAGCTTTACCAGCAGGGATTTGCAATTTTACAAGTTTTTCGACTTTTTTAGCCATTTTTAAATCCTCCTTTGTGGTTTTGGCGGTAATTAGAGATTTTTACCTCCCACAAGTATGCTTTTCACATACCCATCTATTATACACTATTTATCTAGAATTGCAAGAGAAAAGTTTATTTTTTAATCGACGTAATCTCCACCTTCAAAGCCGAAATACTCTTCCAAACTGAGGCCACTAGCTGCAATCTCTTTAGCCTCTTTTCCGACATAACGAAGGTGCCATTCCTCAGCCATATAGCCTGTTTCTTTTTCCTTACCTTTAAGATAACGGACAACAAAACCATAATCAGCCGCATGGTCCAAGAGCCATTGGGCCGCTTTTTCTTCTGTCACCAAATCACCATTTGTCCCAATCACATCAAAGGCCAAGCCTGTCTGGTGCTCGCTATAGCCAGGGCGGGCAGAGTAACGGTCTGCTGCAGCCTTTCCATCTTTATTGACATAATCTTGATAGAGCTTAGTCTGAGTCTCGTAACTTCTAAAACCACTGTATTGATCACTAATTGGGAAGCCTGCCTCTTGCATCGCTTTGATGAGTTTGACCAACTCAGCCTTGGCTGTTGGATTTTCCCCTGGATTGTAGTCTTTAGATAATGGATAGTGTTTATTTGCTACGATAATTTCATCGTATTTCCCTTGAATACTGTAGTAGTCACCTTTATTAACCACTTCTGCTTTTTTCTGGGTGGCTTCTTGAGTCTTATTTCCGACTGTTCCATCAGCTTTAGCTGTTTGTTCTGTCTTAGCTGCTCCATCTTCATTTTTTGCTTTTTCTTGTGAACAAGCTGCTAGACTCAAGGCTAGCAAGGCTGTCAAGACAAGGTATCTTTTTTTCATTTCTACTCCTTTATTTCTAATAGGTTGTCTACTTCTGGCGATAAACGTTTGACTAATTGTTTAATCTCATCAGATTTTACTTGGCAGGTTTCTGCTGTCATTTCTTCAAAGGGAACCCACCAGACTGGACCACGTCCCTTGAGACCGTGACCATTCATATCACCTCTTCGTCTAGGAAACAGATGCCAATGAAGATGGGCATCACCATTTCCTAGCAGTTCGATATTCATTTTCTCGGCAGTAAAGGCCTTGGCAACTGCCTCTTGGACTAAACTCATTTCCTCTAGAAAACGGATTCTAGTTTCCTTCTCTAAATGATGCAATTCGGTGACGTGTTCCTTGGCTAGAAAGAGACTATAGCCTGCAAAATACTGGTGATCTCCAATCACAAGATAGCCTGTTTCTAGTTCTCTCACAAAGTAGGGATTTTCCCCAGCTTTAATGAGCTCAATTCTCTGGCAAATCAAACACATATTAGTCTACCAATATGCTCTTAAGATAAGCATCAACCATACGTTCCGTTGCGACCACCGAGTCAATATGAGTGCGCTCATATGAGTGGCTAGACTCGATACCAGCACCGAGAAGGGCGTGTTTGACTTCTGCCCCTGCAGACATAGCTGCTGAAGCGTCCGAACCATAAAATGGATAGATATCCAGCTTAAATGGAATATCTTGCTCTTTAGCCAAAGCAACCAAGTGTTGACGGAAGTCGTAGTGATAAGGTCCAGAAGCATCCTTGACACAGATAGACACTGTATATTCGTCTGTTTGCTGGTCATCTCCCATAGCTCCCATATCCACAGCCAGATATTCTACTACCTGAGCAGGAATGTTAGAATTAGCACCATGCCCCACTTCTTCAAAGACTGAAAAAGCAAAATGAGTTGTTACGGGCAATTCAATCTTCTCTTCCTTATAAATACGAAGCAGGTTAAGCAAGATCGCTGCGCTGACCTTATCGTCCAAATGACGAGACTTGATAAAACCTGTCTCTGTCACGACAGTTCGTGGATCAAAGCTGATAAAATCACCGACCTCAATCCCCAAGGCACGAGTTTCTTTTTCATTGGTCACTTTGGCATCCAAACGCACTTCCATATTGTCTTGCGTGCGTTCTGCAGTTCCTGCATCCTTGTAGACATGGCAAGAGGTCTGGTGGAGAAGGATGGTTCCTGATACTTTTTCACCTGTGCTAGCCACATGAACGGTACAGTTTTCTCCTTCAATCATGTTCCAAGGGAAACCACCGATACGGTCCATTTTGAGACGGCCGTCTGGTTTAACAGCTCGGACAATAACACCAAGCGTATCCACATGAGCAGTCACATAGCGGTGTTTCTCATTATTTTGACCTTTGATGGTCACATTGACACCGCCCTTAGCTGTGAGAACCGGCTGGTAACCAAAACCTTCTAGAGTCTTGACTAAATAGTCCGAAATCTCCCGAGTGAAGCCCGTTGGCGACGCAATGGCTGTCAGTTCTTTGATATATTCTACTGTTTGATTCATTTCTTCACCTCTTTTGCTACCTATTATAACACATTTATCATCGGATAAAAAAAGAAAATCACTCCTGTAGACTTGGCTACAAAAGTGATTTTAGTGATTATTCCATTTCAAAAACATCGCTTTCTTGCTTGTTTGGTAGAACCAATGAGAGTAAGATTCCGACAATAGCTGGTACTAACCATGGGAGTGATGCCTTTGCAAAAGGAAGAGCGTTGACAAGGTTTGCAAGAAACTCAACCTTAAACGAGCTTCCTAGTACGCTTGCAATAGCAATAGCTGTAACCACAGCAATTGTCAACTGCATACCTGGTTTTGAAAGGGCAACAAATTTGTTGACAATGACAATCATAACGATAGCAATCGTGATTGGGTACAAGATAACCAGTACAGGAATGGAGTACTTGATAATCGCATCAAGACCCAAATTAGCAATGGCAAATCCAATCAAAGTAAAGGCTGTCGCATAAACCTTGTAGCTGATTTGTGGGAAACGCTCATTAAAGAACTCAGCTGTTGACACAATCAAACCAACTGTTGTTGTGAAGCAGGTTACGGTAACCATAGCTGCAAGGAAGAGTTGAGCTGTTGAGCCAAAGATTTCTTGAGTGGCTTGTGACAAGATGTAAACACCTGGTGTTCCACCCTTCATCGCTTCAGCTGGTACTGGGAAATGATTTCCAAGGAAACCTAAACCGATGTAAAGAGCGCTGAAAGCAAGGGCTACAACGATACCAACAACCCAAATAGTTGAAATGTATTCTTTCTTACTTGAAAATCCAAGTTGTTTCAAGGTTTGAACTGCGATTACACTGAAGGCAACTGAGGCAAGGGCGTCCAAGGTATTGTAACCTTCTAAGAAACCTGTACCAAAGGCAGAAGCTTGATAAGCAGCTGAAGCAGCTTGAGGACTTGTTCCACCGTATTTAATAGCTCCTAAAACAACCAAGATAACAATCAATATTGCAAAGACTGGTGTTAAAATACGGCCGATACGGTCCAAGATTTTTGATGGATTAAGCGAAATTAGATAAGCTGCTGCAAAATACAGAACTGTAAAGACAATCAAACCAAGACCTTTATTGGCATCCGACAAAAGAGGGCTAATCCCTACTTCGTAAGCTGTTGTAGCTGTACGTGGGATAGCAAAGAATGGACCGATTGACAAGTAAAGGACTGAGAGGTAAAGAGTCGCAAACCAAGGCGCTATCTTTGTTGAAATCTCGTAGATATATCCTTTAGGATTTAGCGTTCCAATAATAAGAGTCAAGACGGCGATACCGACGCCTGAAAAGACAAAACCTGCGATAGCAGGAAGAAAATGTTCTCCAGATAGAGCACCTAGAGAAGGCGGAAAAATCAAGTTCCCCGCACCAAAAAATATTCCAAACAGGAGTAAACCTGTTAGGGCACCTTTTTTAGCCATGAAAATCTCCTTCATATTTATAAAATACTGACCTAGTATATCATGAATAGGAGTATGAAAAAAGCTTCACGAAGTAAATATTGAATGTTTTCAAGATTCTTAAAAATGAGAATTGTCTAAAAATAAAATCCCCTACCCAGTCCACACCAAGTAGGAGAAAATTCTAATGTTTACAGTTCTTCAAAGGCCATCATGCCACCTTGGACATTGATAACCTCATAACCTTGTTCTGATAAGAATTGGCAAGCACGCGCCGATCTCATTCCAGATTTACAAATAACATAATGTAACTGGTCCTTGTCCAATTGATCATAAGTATCAGCTAATTGACTCAGAGGAAGATTCTGGGCACCTTCTAAACGAAGAGCTTCAAACTCATCCACTTCTCTCACGTCTACTAGAGAAAGTTGGTCATTTTGGTAAAGCTGGTAAAATGCGTCAAAGGTTATTTCTTTCATTTTTTTCTCCTAAAATAGTTTTAATTCTTTTTTTCAAATCCGGCACCACTTCTGCCTCAAACCAAGGATTTTTGGCCATCCAGATTTGATTGCGTGGTGAGGGGTGAACTAGTGGAAAATAGGTTGGCAAGTAGTTCTGGTAATGTTTTACCCGTTCTGTCACCTTGCCACTGACTTTCTCCTGTAAATAGTAGGCTTGGGCATATTGGCCAATCAAGAGGGTCAATTGGATATCTGGTAATTCTTGCAAGAGCTGTGGATGCCATTTTTCAGCAAAGCCAGCTCGAGGTGGCAGGTCACCTGACTTACCATGTCCTGGAAAGTAAAAATCCATAGGCAGAACAGCAAAATAACCTGAGTTGTAAAAGGTATCTTCATCCACACCTAGCCAGTCCCGCAAACGATCGCCACTTTTGTCCTTCCAGTAAAGGCCTGCTTCTTGGGTTTTAAGACCAGGCGCTTGACCGATGATATTGATGCGAGCAGTCTTTGGCGCTGCAAAGAGAGGCTCAATGCCACGCTTTGTATAGTCGACATTCTGTGGATCCGCCATAATAGCCTGCTTGATTCTTTCAATTTGAGACATCTACTTTCCCTCCAAAAAGAAGTCTAAGCATAAGATCTCAGACTTCTATCGTTTTATTTGATCAATTCATAAATAGCTTCGGCATAAATTGCTGCTGCTCGGAAGAGATCATCCAAGGCGATAAATTCATTGGCTTGGTGCATGGTATCAATCGAGTCTGGGAACATAGCACCGTAGGCAACACCTCGTTCTAGCAAGCGACCAAAGGTTCCACCACCGATGACTTGCTCGTGACCTTTAAGGCCTGTTTGTTTTTCATAAACATTCAACAAGGTTTGCACAAGTGGATCTTCCATTGGCACGTAGTGAGGCGTATGTCCATGTTCAGAAAGGCTAACAGAAACAACTGGCAAGTTTTCAAGGATTGACTTGATTTGCTCTGGACTTGTTCCTTTTGGATAGCGGATATTAAGGGCAATGGTATTATCAGCGCTTGTTTCATCAAAGCGGAAGACGCCGGCATTCATAGAAAGGGCACCCATCTTTTCATCCACATGGGCAATCTTGAGATTTTCCCCCTCGTGGTCGTTCAAGAGAATTTTACCAGCGATGTCAAGGTAGTCTTTGGCTGGACCAGCAAAGTCAAACTGGCTAAGGAATAGGGCTAGGTAAGTCGCACCATTGATGCCTGAAGCAGGCATAGCACCGTGGGCTGATTTACCAATGATCGTCACCTTGTATTGGCCAGCTTCTTCTTGGAGTTCTCCTCTGAGTTTTTGTTCTGCAACAAAGGCATTTAGTTTAGCTTGCAAGTCAGCCAAACCACCTGAAACGACTGCTGTCGCTGATTCAGGCACCATGTTTTCACGTAAACCACCTGTAAAGCTGTGAAGACGGGCTGCACCTGTATTTTCTCCTGCAAAGTGGAGGTATTCCGTGATATTTCCTTTTTCACCATTGATGATAGGGAATTCAGCGTCTGGAGAGAAACCAAAGTCTGGTTTTGCAAGTCCTACGTGCTCGAAGTAGTAGTCCATGTCTGCCCAGCCTGATTCTTCGTCTGTTCCAACGATGAAACGAACTTTCTTAGAAGTTGGAAGGCCCAATTCTTTGATGATTTTCAAACCATAGTAACAAGCTGTTGTAGGTCCCTTGTCATCAGAAGAACCACGCGCATAAAGACGACCATCTTTGATAGTTGGTGTGTAAGGATCTGTGTCCCAACCGCTACCAGCAGGCACCACATCCATATGAGCAAAGATTCCGAGAACTTCTTCTCCATCACCAAACTCAAAATGTCCTGCGTAGTTATCAACATTCTTAGTTGGGTAGCCATCACGGTCTGCGATTTCAAGGAATTTCTCCAAGGCTTTTACTGGACCAGGCCCAAATGGATGCTCAGCATCAACCTTGCTATCATCTCGTTCTGAGTTGATTTCTAAAAGGCTAAATAAGTCAGCCAAGAGGTCTTCTTTGCGTTTTTCTACTTCTGCTGTAAAATCAATTGCTGTCATATTATCTTCCTTCTATCTTTTCTCGATGATTTCATCTACTGGCAAGCGGTAGCTTGGTTCCAATTTCTCGTCTGTGTAACCCACTGTAATCAAGAGTTCTGGACGGAAACGGCCTTCAATATCCAAAACTTCGTTGACTTTTGATTTGTCAAAACCAAGAATCAGATTTGAGCCGATTCCTTGGTCTGTAAGAGCGAGAACCAAGTTCATAGCAACCAAACCTGCATTGAGGGCTAGGTAGTCGCTGACTTGTTGTTCATTGTAGCGCGCAAATTCAGCTGGCAAATTTTTCATGAAGTATTGAAGTTGTTCTTCTGAGAAATTGTTAGCACCACCAACTCGGGCAATCTTACGAGCACGTTTAGCCAAATCTGTGTCTGTAAACAAGGCAATAGTTACAGGCGCTGATGATACCTGTTCAAAGTTTGAACCGTAAGCCAATTTTGCCAGTTCGGCATTTTTCTCACGTACCACCACAAATTTCCAAGGCTGGCTGTTGTGGGCGCTTGGCGCCAAGGTTGCAATTTCGATAGCCGTACGCACATCTTTTGGATCAACTGGCTTATCAGTGAAATGCTTAGTCGCATGACGTTTTTTATTTAATTCAAGAAATTTCATAATCGATTTCCTTTTCTAATTCTACTGCTTCCATTCTACCATAATTTGAAAGAGCTTGCAGGGATTTTTCATAGTACCTCTTGGTCCAAATTATTCTTTTTTAAAAACCAAAATATAATTTTTATAAAAACCTAAGGTAGCAACTGATAAAAGTATCACATCAAAAATGATAATTGCAACAGATAGCCCGGACGATAAAGCAATTTTATGGCCTGCTGTATCTGTAATTCGTTCTAAATGAAAATTTTTAAGTACCAAATACAGATAATAGCTGTTCAATAAACTCGATATATAACCAATTAAAATCTGGGATTTCAATTTTGTAAATATCCATAAACCTAACAAAGGAAGGGCTATTATCAACAAGGGAAAACCAAATAAGATAACCGTCAAAAAAAGAAAAATTGGTCCATTCCAAATCCACAGACAATAAAGAAGGCAGAGATAAGAAATTACATATACTGTCCCTAATATTTTATTGCTTATTTTACTCATTTTTTCTCCATTCTATTATTCCTTGTTCAGCAACTTGAGCTAATTCCTTTTCTTCCTGCGGGTTCAACTTTCTTTGCACAGCCTCTACTACTGCTCTTGGTACTCCAACTTCGACAATCTCATCCACACTGGCTTCCTTGATTTTAGTCAAAGACTTGAAATGCTTCATGAGATTTTGCTTGCGTTTAGGTCCTAGACCGTCAATGCCATCCAGTTGTGAAGAAAAGGAATTTTTGGAGCGCAGTTGGCGGTGGAAAGTAATGGCAAAGCGGTGCACCTCATCTTGAATGCGTTGCAAAAGGAAAAATTCCTGAGAATTACGAGATAACTCCACCACCTCAAGCGGATCTCCGAAGAGCAGCTCATGGGTTTGATGCTTGTCGTTCTTTTGAAGCCCAGCAATTGGAATATCCAAGCCCAGCTCCTCTTGGATGACTTGCTTGGCGATATTAACTTGACCTTGTCCCCCATCAATGACAATCAAGTCCGGTGGCGTTAATCCCTCACGCTGTACTCGACCATAGCGCCTGCGAATGACTTCTCTCATACTGGCATAGTCGTCTGGCCCGACTACGGTCTTGATTTTATACTTACGGTAATCCTTCTTACTAGGTTTTCCGTTGACAAAGACCACCATGGCAGAAACAGGGCTAGTTCCCATGATGTTGGAGTTATCGAAGGATTCGATGCGGACTGGGGTCGGTATTTGGAGCAAACGTCCTAGATTTTCAATAGCTCCTTGTGTCTTTTCGACAGATTTTTCTAACAGATTGAACTTCTGCTCCAGACTAACACGTGCATTCTTTATAGCCAGATTGACCAGTTGCTTTTTCTCTCCACGCTGGGGCTTGAGAATCTTGGTATCCACCAAGACATTGACCGCTTCTTCGTCAATATCCTGCGGAATCAATACTTCATTTGGTACTAGATGGGATTTTTCTTGATAGAATTGTCCCACATAGGTTAGAAAATCCTCATCTGGATCATTGTAATAGGGGAAAAGATTAACATCTCGCTCGATGAGCTTGCCCTGACGGACAAAGAAAACCTGAACACACATCCAACCCTTATCCACATAGTAGCCAAAGACATCGCGATTTTGGAGATCCTTAGCCATGACCCGTTGCTTGGTTCGAAGCGTTCCAATGGCCTGAATCAGGTCACGGTATTCCGCTGCACGTTCAAACTCCATAGCCTGGGCCGCGGATGCCATCTTACCCTTGAGGTCGTCGATGATTTTGTCATCCTGCCCTTTTAGGAAATCGGAAACCTCCTGAGCCATGGACTTGAAATAGGCCTCATCTTTCTTACAGACGGTATGGGCCATGCATTGGCCGATATGGTAGTAAAAACAGACCTTAGACGGTGGATTGGTACACTTGCGAAAAGGGAAAATCCGATCCAGCAATCGCTTGATTTCATTGGCTGCCCCCACATCTGGATAGGGACCAAAATAAAGACCTCCATCCTTCTTGACCTGACGGGTGATAATCAAACGAGGATAGCGTTCATTGGTGATTTTGATGAAAGGATAGGACTTATCATCCTTGAGCATGATATTGTATTTAGGCTTGTTTTCCTTGATCAGGTTGATTTCTAGGAGAAGTGCCTCAATATTGGACTCCGTAACGATAAATTCAAAATCCACAATCTCAGACACCAGAGCCTCTGTCTTGGTATCATGACTTCCACGGAAATAGGAACGCACGCGGTTACGCAGATTTTTAGCCTTTCCTACATAGATAATGGTGCCGTTTTTATCCTTGTGAATGTAGCAACCAGGGCTGGTCGGCAAGAGCTCTAGTTTTGATTTAATCAAGTTGTTCATAGTTCCATTATAGCAAAAAAGTAGGGAAAAATAGTCCCCTACTCATTAGTCTCATATATTTTTCGGAGGTTTGTGACATCCTCTTCCTGGATACCATAAAAGGAACCTGCTGGTTGCATGACAGACTTCTCATCTGTATGGTCCAAGCCAATTGCATGACCCAACTCATGTTCTGCCGTATGGACAAGGCGCTCATAGGAATAGCCATAGTTAGGATTGGACAGATAATAATGATTCAACCGTACCGTTACAGACAAGAATTGCCCCGTTAATAGATTGGTCTGACTTTCTGCCTCTCCTGCCACAGGAGTGCCTCCGTCATTCATCTCCGTAGCCATAATATCTGCCTTACTAGACTCAGTCACAATTTCAAAGTTAAAAGCACCTGTTTGATTCCAGTTCTGAATTGCTTCTACATAAGCTTCTTGAAAGCGTGAATCCATCTGGGGATCTAGGTAAATACGAGCAGAAGCCTGCGGCCACCTTCCTTCAGAGTGTTGGTGGCTATCTGTCTTGTTCAACTTAGGCAGTTGCCCTGTTTTTTCCCATTGGTCAATACTTTGTTGACCAATCTTGACTGACCGTTCTGCTTGCTTTAGCGCTCCTTGAAAATCCCCGTTCAGATACCAGAGAAGACCGAAAGCAAGAGCACATAAGAGCACAACTATCCAAACCAGGCGCCAAAACAAACGCCACACAAAAGAAAAGAAAGCCCCTATCAAACGAAAAATCCAGCGCATTTCCCTCCACCTTTCTAGCAAATAAAGTCTATTTTACTAAAACAAGCTGAAAGAAAGCTAAATTATGACAATCTCTCTTCTAATTTGAAATCAATTGGCAGAGTTGCTAGAAACCGTTCCAATTGTTTTTCCCAATAATACCACTCGTGAGTTCCAGTGCTATGGCTATAGGTCACATTAAAGCCCAGTTTTTTGAGATTATTCACTGCTAGATTATTGGCTGCATACAAGAAATCCTGTTCACCACACCAAGCCCAAAGCTTGGTCTTTTTATCCGATTTTTTAGCCAGACTTTCTAGAGAATAAGGACTAGTTGTCCAATCTTTAATCTCCCCAAACACACCTCTCCAGTAAGCTGGTGTCCCCAAATCTTGGCTCTCAGGAGAAAAATCTTGAAAGCTAAGAGCACCTGAGAAGCTAGCTGCGTGAGAAAAACGATTTGTAGCAAGAGCCAATTTGAAACATCCATAGCCTCCCATAGAGAGACCAGCGATAAAGGTCTTTTCACGCTTGCTGGTCATGTTAGGGAAGAAGCGTTTCAGAACCTCTGGCAATTCCTCTGCTAGAGCTGTGTAATAGTCAAAACCATACTGAGTATCTGTGTACCAACCGTTGCTGGTATTGGGCATAACAACGATAAGATTGGTTCCTCGAAGTAAGCGTTCTACATTGGTCCTCTTGAGCCAACTATTATGGTTGCCAGACATTCCGTGCAAGAGATACAAGACGGGGATATCTGTACAATCTGGTTCTTCTACTCGATTAGCATCAGGATAGAGGACATTCACTCCCCACTCCATATCCAAAACTTGTGAGTAATACTCGATTTTCATTACTGCCATAATTTTTTCCTCTATTTTTCTATAAGAAAAAGCCGAAATTCGACTTTCTCTCTGTTTATTTCAACAATTATTTCGCTTCCATGACTACTGGTAAAATAGCTGGACGACGCTTAGTCTGGTCAAAGAGATATTTGGTCAGATTATCACGAACCTTCCCTTTAAGATCTGCCCAGTCAAAGTCATCTCCTTGAAGATAGTCTTCTACCGTCTGGTTAATCAATTCTGAACTTTCACGAAGAATATCGCGACTCTTCTTGAGATAAACAAATCCACGCGTGTGAACACGAGCCTTGGCCACAATTTTCTTCTCACGACGGTTAACGGTGATTGCTACGATGAAGATACCATCCTCTGACAAGACCTTACGGTCACGAAGAACCACATTTCCAACATCACCAATGGCATTCCCGTCAATCAAAACATCCCCTGCCGAAACCGCGCCAGCTGGGACAAAATCGCCATTCTCATAAGCCATGCTGGTTCCCTTTTTAGGGATGAAAATGCGTTCTGGCAGCATCCCTACCGCCATAGCAGCCTTAGCATGGGCATCCAACTCACGATATTCCCCTTGAATTGGGAAGAGATACTTAGGTTGCAAGAGATTAATCATCAATTGCAAGTCACGCGCATTTCCGTGCCCTGATACACGCAAGCTTTGAGTGATCAGTTTGACAACCCCTCCAGCTTGATAAATCATGTTTTCCACACGCGCCATGACCGCTTCTTTGGCGATAGATGGAGTCGTTACAATATAGACTAGGTCACCGTCCTTAATTTCCACATAACGGTGGCGACCAATCGACATCTTGCGAAGACCGTTGATAGGCTCACCCATACGACCTGTCTCAAGGATAATCAACTCATGGTCTTCAAAGCGAGACATATCTTTTGGCTTAATCAAAAGACTCTCGTTAGCTAGAGACAATTTCTTAAGGCGAATAGCAGTACGGACGATATTTTCAATATCGAATCCTGTCAAGACCACACGACGGCCTGTTGCATCCGCAGCGTCAAACACCTGCTGGATACGAGAGAGGTTGCTGGCTACCGCCGCAACGATGATACGACCATCCCAGTCCGAAATGGTTTGAGTGATCTCGTCCCCAACTTCACTTTCGCTAGCCACTTGGATATTGCTATCTGCATTGGCTGAATCGCTAAGAAGAGCTAGAACTCCATCACGACCGATTTCTGCCAAACGAGCAAAGTCTGTGGCATAAGATTCACTAGCTGTCTGGTCAAATTTGAAGTCACCTGTATAAACGATACTACCTTCAGCTGTCTTCAAGACCACACCCAGACTTTCTGGGATAGAGTGGGTCGTACGGAAGAAGGACACCACAGTCCCTCCAAAATCAATCTCAGTATCCTCATCGATAACATGGAAATCATTGAATTTCTTAACTGTGTCATTTCCTTTGACAAAAAGTTCGGCCAACTCAATGGTCAGCTCAGACCCAAATACAGGCACCTTGGCTTCAGCCAAGAGATAAGGCAGAGCACCAATGGCATCCGCATGACCATGGGTCAAGAAGACTCCTGCGATACGATCCCTATTTTCAAAAAGGTAGTCCATATTTGGAATGACCACATCCACCCCTAGTTGTTCATTTTCAGGGTATTTTAGACCTGCATCCAAAACGAAAATAGACCCATCGATTTCAGCGATATACATATTTTTCCCGTTTTCACGTACACCACCAAGTGTTGTTAAACTGATATTACTCATTTTTCCTCCGAAAGCTTAGTTTATCTTGATTATAGGGTTGCTTACCCTCTTATTCTAAAAGCACTACTTTTAGCCGAATCTTTTCCTACCATTATACCATTTTTTTGATGATTTTCAAAATGAAGATTTGTTTTCAAAAAAGAGCTGGTTACCCAACTCTTTCCTATATGCTATTCTTTTTTCATTAAAAAGTCATAAATTTCTTGCACGGTACCTAGTGCCATCATTTCTTGGTCTTTGACAGTCTGCTTGAGATTTTGGTAAATCTGACTTTCTCCTATCTCCCGCTTTGGAGCCTCTTTATTGACTGTCATCACACCATCTTTGATTGTCACAAAGCCCAACTCTTCAAATACTTGAATCATCTTGACCAGCAAGATTTGTTGAATATTGAGATAAGCAGCTAAATCTTTCAACTTATAGCGAATATCAAACTCTGGAAACTGGTAAATGGTCTTGTACAATTTGGCAAACTGCTCTCTAGTACCATAACCTGTCAGATAGTAGGCCTTATCAATGTCATTTTTGAAATAGACAGCAGAGAAATTCTGTTCCTGAAAAATGGTCTTCAGCTGAGTAATATCCTCAGGAACTGTTTTTACGATAACAGCTTCACTATCCGCCAGATTTGGCAGTTCTCCAGCAAAATCCAAGACTGGAACCCCTTCTGGCAAGACTGCATTCTTCCCACGGATGTTAAAAAGTTGAACACCCTCCACACGCGCATCCACCATCATCAACTGGAGGGCAGTTTGGCCATTCCATTGGTTGACAGACAATTTGACTGCCAACTCTAGATTCTTAGTTTGAGCAAATTCTGTCGCCCATCTACCTTGTCCAAATGCTACCACTTCAAAACTAGCTTCACCCTTGGAAATTTTCAGCTTGAGATGGGCGTTACCTGCTCCCATAGTACGAGCACTTTCGACCTGAAAATCTTTTATATAAAAGACAGGTTTCTGATTGTCCATGCCAAAAGGTGCTAAACGTTCAAAACTTTTGACCGTTTCCAAGCTAAGTGTCTCCAAATCCAGTTCTTCATCTAGATTTAACTTGTTCTTGCCAGCAGCATCTGCACCTTTTTCACGGACATAGTCTTCCAAGACCTGAGATAAATCTGAAAGTTTCTCCACTTCCAGCGTCATTCCTGCTGCGCCAGCATGACCGCCAAAGGCGATAAAGAGGTCTCGACGGGGATCCAGAGCCTCAAAAATATCGACCGCTTCCACACTACGAGCACTACCCTTGGCACGACCGTTCTCTATATTGAGAACGATGACTGTCTGCCCTAGTTCTTCCAACAAACGACCAGCCACGATACCTAGAACCCCAAGATTCCAGCCTTCCTTGGCCAAAACCTGGACCTTCTTCTCAGGGTCCACCATGGTCTTAGCTTCTTCATATATAGACTGGACGATTTCCTTTCGCTCCTCGTTTTTCTGATGAATCATGAGAGCAATCTCATGCGCTTCCTCATCATCAAAGCCAGTTAGCAAATCAATGGCAGGATTGGGATCATCCAAGCGGCCCAAGGCATTCAAACGAGGGGCAATCTGGAAACCCACCGTTTCTTCTGTTACTTCATTGGCAGCAATCCCAGCCATATCCAGCATTTCTTGTAAGCCAATGCGCTGAGTATGCCCCAGCATTTCTAGACCATATTGAACCAAGATACGGTTCTCATCCGTCAAACTAACCATATCTGCAATGGTACCAATAGCAACCAAATCAAGCAATTCCACTTGTACTTCTTCTAACAGGGCACAAGCCAGCTTGAAAGCCACTCCACAACCAGCCAAATATTTGAAAGGATAGTCCGCATCTGGATGTTCAGGATGGACAATAGCATAGGCATCTGGTAAGGTTTCAGGCATGGAATGGTGATCTGTGACAATGACATCCACTCCCATAGACTGGGCCAGTTCAATGGCCTCATGACCAGCAACTCCATTATCCACCGTCACAATCAAGGAAATTCCTTCTTGCTCGATAAAATATTTGTAAACACTGGCATTAGGTCCATAACCATCGGTAAAACGATTGGGAAGATAAACCCGGCACTCGGCACCAAGCTGTTCCAAACTTTCCTTAACAATCGAAGCCGAAGTCATACCATCCGCATCATAATCACCGTAAACGAGGATATTTTCCCCTTCTTCAATGGCCTGACGAATCCGTTCTACTGCCTTGTCCATATCATGGAGCAGATAAGGGTCGTGCAAGTCCTCCAAGGAAGGTTCTAAAAACTTCTTCAGACTTTCTTGGTTCTGAATCCCTCTTTCAAATAATAACCGAGCCACCTCAGGACCCAGTCCAGCCTTCTTGGCTATCTTTGTAAAATCCGCATCTTCTACCTGCGGGGCAAACTGCCATTCATAAGTAGGTGTTATCAAAAAGACATCCACTCTTTCTAAGAATTCTATTGCTTCATTATAACATGATTTAGGCTTTTTCTCTATCCTGATTGCTTTCTACAAAAATTTTACTAATTTTTTTCTGATATGATTTGACAAGAAAAATCTTTTGGTGTAGAATCATGTTATAAAATCTAACACAAAGGAGATTCCTTATGGCTTTAGTAGAATTTGAACACGTCGAAAAATATTACGGAGACTACCACGCACTCCGCGACATCAATCTCCATTTTGAAAAAGGGCAAGTCGTTGTCCTCCTTGGACCTTCTGGTTCTGGGAAGTCCACTCTTATCCGTACGATTAATGGTTTAGAGGCTATCGACAAAGGCAGTCTTCTAGTAAATGGTCACCAAGTTGCTGGTGCCAGCCAGAAAGATTTAGTACCGCTTCGCAAGGAAGTCGGCATGGTTTTCCAACATTTCAACCTCTATCCACACAAAACAGTGTTAGAAAACGTAACACTTGCGCCCATAAAAGTTCTAGGAATTGATAAAAAAGAAGCTGAAAAGACAGCCCAAAAATATCTGGAATTTGTAAATATGTGGGACAAGAAAGATTCTTATCCAGCCATGCTTTCTGGTGGACAAAAACAACGAATCGCCATCGCACGTGGACTCGCTATGCATCCGGAGCTCCTCCTCTTCGATGAACCAACATCTGCCCTTGACCCTGAAACCATCGGTGACGTTCTGGCAGTTATGCAAAAATTGGCCCACGAGGGTATGAATATGATTGTCGTTACCCATGAAATGGGCTTTGCCCGTGAAGTTGCTGACCGCATCATCTTTATGGCTGATGGAGAGGTTTTGGTTGATACGACAGATGTTGATGACTTTTTCGACAATCCAAGCGAACCTCGTGCTCAACAATTCCTCAGCAAAATTATCAACCACGAAAGTGACAAAGTCAAATAAGGAGGCGCCTATGAAAAAGAAATTCTTTTTATCCGCATTATTGATTAGCCTTTTCAGCCTTGCTGCTGCAAAACCAGTTCAGGCTGATACCAGTGTCGCAGACATTCAAAAGAGAGGCGAGCTGATTGTCGGTGTGAAACAAGATGTTCCCAATTTCGGCTACAAGGATCCCAAGACAGGGACTTATTCCGGTATTGAAACTGACTTGGCCAAGATGGTAGCAGATGAACTCAAGGTCAAGGTTCGCTATGTACCTGTTACAGCGCAAACTCGTGGACCCCTTCTAGACAACGAACAGGTCGATATGGATATCGCGACCTTTACCATTACAGAGGAACGTAAGAAACTTTACAACTTTACCAGTCCCTACTATACGGACGCTTCAGGATTTTTGGTCAATAAATCTGCCAAAATCAAAAGCATTGAGGACCTAAACGGAAAAACCATCGGTGTTGCCCAAGGTTCCATTACTCAACGCTTGATTACCGAACTAGGTAAAAAGAAAGGCTTGACCTTTAAATTCGTCGAACTTGGTTCCTACCCAGAATTGATTACTTCCCTACATGCTCACCGTATTGATGCCTTTTCCGTTGACCGCTCGATTCTGTCTGGCTACATCAGCAAACGCACAGGACTACTAGATGATAGTTTCAAGCCATCTGACTACGGTATCGTTACCAAGAAATCAAATACAGAGCTCAACGACTATCTTGATAACTTGGTCACTAAATGGAGCAAGGATGGTAGTTTGCAAAAACTTTATGACCGTTACAAGCTCAAACCATCTAGCCATTCCGCAGATTAAGGAGGACACTCTATGACAGATTTATCATCTTGGATAGCCTATTTTCAGGATTTTGGACAATTTTTCAATGGCTTCCTCTTTACTCTTGCCCTAGCGATTGGATCCTTTATCCTAGCCATGGTTTTAGGCATCTTCTTCGGAGCTATGTCGACCAGTAAACGGCCAATATTGAGAATTTTGGCTCGCATATTTGTGGAATTTTATCAAAACACTCCCCTCTTGGTACAATTTGTTATCGTCTTTTATGGTCTACCTCTTATCAGTGACCACACCATCATGATTCCGATTTATTGGACGGCTGTTCTCTGCGTGGGACTCTATCACGGCGCCTATATCGCCGAGGTAATTCGCTCAGGCATTCAGTCTATTCCTAGCGGTCAGATGGAAGCCGCCTTGTCGCAAGGGTTTACCTATATCAGTGCCATGCGCTTGATTATCTTGCCTCAAGCCTTCCGTATCATTCTCCCTCCTTTGACCAACCAAATTGTTAACCTCATCAAGAATACCTCCACAGTCGCTATCATTTCTGGTGTAGACTTGATGTTTGTGACCAAGTCTTGGTCGGCACTTAACGGAAACTACATTCCAGCATTTTTAGGCGCTGCCCTTCTCTACTTTTCTCTTTGCTTCCCTGTTGCCCAGTTTGGTCGCAAGATGGAGCAAGCCAACAAAAAAGCCTATTCACTTTAGGAGGTTACTATGGAATCCATTTTAGAAGTTTTGACCCCAGATAACCTAGTCTTTATCTTTAAAGGATTTGGCTTGACTCTCTACATTTCTCTGATTGCCATCGTCCTCTCTACCCTTATCGGTACGGTGCTAGCTGTCATGAGAAATGGGAAAAATCCTGTCTTGCGCATCATCTCCAGCATTTACATCGAATTTGTACGGAATGTTCCCAACCTTCTCTGGATTTTCACTATCTTTTTAGTGTTCAAGATGAAATCCACTCCAGCAGGTATCACTGCCTTTACTCTCTTTACCTCAGCAGCCCTAGCTGAGATTATCCGAGGCGGTCTCAATGCCGTAGACAAGGGGCAGTACGAAGCAGGAATGTCACAAGGATTTACCTCAGCCCAAATCCTCTACTACATCATTCTCCCACAAGCGATCCGTAAAATGCTGCCAGCCATCATTTCTCAGTTTGTAACCGTGATTAAGGATACCAGTCTTCTCTACTCTGTTATCGCCCTACAAGAACTCTTTGGAGCCAGCCAAATTCTCATGGGCCGTTATTTCGAACCAGAGCAAGTGTTTAGTCTTTATATCCTGATTGCCCTCATCTACTTCAGCTTCAACCTAGCAATTTCGAGCCTATCTCATATGCTAGCAAAACGCTGGCAACAAGCCGCAGAATAAACAGCAACTCTCCAGTTAAATTGGAGAGTTTTTTTGATGATAGTAGATATTTATAGACCTCAATTTGACACTATACTTTTTCTATGATAAAATGTAACAAATTTGTTTACAACAAATCAAAATCTTAATGAAATGGAATTTTCTATGAAATCAATCAAAGGACTACTCTTTATCATAGCTAGTTTTATCTTGACTATTTCGACTTGGATGAACACTTCTCCCCAATTCATGATTCCAGGACTAGCTTTAACAAGCCTATCTCTGACTTTTATCCTATCCACTCGTCACCCAATACTAGAAAACTGGTTTCACGGTTTGGAGAAGGTCTACACTGTCCACAAATTCACAGCCTTTCTCTCCATCATCCTACTAATCTTTCATAACTTTAGTATGGGCGGTTTGTGGGGCTCTCGTTTAGCTGCTCAGTTTGGCAATCTTGCCATCTATATCTTTATCAGTATTATCCTTGTCGCCTATTTAGGCAAATACATCCAATACGAAGCTTGGCGATGGATCCACCGCCTGGTTTATCTAGCTTATATTTTCGGACTCTTTCATGTCTACATGATGATGGGCAATCGTCTCCTTACATTTAATCTTCTAAGTTTTCTTGTTGGTAGCTATGCCCTTTTAGGCTTACTGGCTGGTTTTTATATCATTTTTCTATATCAAAAGATTGGCTTCCCCTATCTAGGGAAAATTACCAATCTCAAACGCTTAAATCACGATACTAGAGAAATTCAAATCCATCTTAGCAGACCTTTCAACTATCAAGCAGGACAATTTTCCTTCCTAAAGATTTTCCAAGAAGGCTTTGAAAGTGCTCCTCATCCCTTTTCTATCTCAGGAGGTCATGGTCAAACTCTTTACTTTACTGTTAAAAATTCAGGTGACCATACCAAGAATATCTATGACAATCTTCAAGTCGGCAGCAAAGTAACCATAGACAGAACTTACGGACACATGATTATAGAAGAAGAACGAAAAACTCAGGTTTGGATTGCTGGAGGTATTGGGATTACCCCCTTCATCTCTTACATCCGTGAACATCCTATTTTAGATAAACAGGTTCACTTCTACTATAACTTCCGTGGAGATGAAAATGCAGTCTACCTAGATTTGCTCCGTGACTATGCTCAGAAAAATCCTAATTTTGAACTCCATCTAGTAGACAGTAGGAAAGACGGCTATCTTAATTTTGATCAAGAAGAAGTGCCCGAACATGCAACCGTCTATATGTGTGGTCCTCTTTCTATGATGAAGTCACTTGCCAAACAGATTAAGAAACAAAATCCAAAAACAGAGCTTATTTACGAAGGATTCAAGTTCAAATAACCACTCATACTCTCCTGGAATTTCCCAGGAGTTTGTTCTACGCAATCTAAAAAAACACTGCCAGATTTCTAGCAGTGTTTTGAGTTTCATTTGCAGGCATCTATCCCTCTTAATCCTTCATCTGACTCTCTGCATCGGCCACGACTTGTTCTAGACTGGTCTGACCAAGTTCAGCCTCCATCGCCAACTGAATTCTCTCCAATTTTTGATCCAAAACATCATGAATATGAGCTCCTACAGGGCAATTTGGATTGGGATTGTCATGAAAACTAAAGAGTTGACCTGTCTTACCAAGACACTCGACCGCCTGATAAACATCTAAAAGACTAATGTCCTTAAGGTCCTTGACAATCTCTGTTCCCCCTGTTCCTCGCGCTACTGAAATCAGCTCTGCCTTCTTCAACTGGGACAAGGTCTTTCTGATAATGACTGGATTGACCCCGACACTAGCAGCCAGAAAATCACTGGTCACCTTGCTTTCTTTCCCCTTGAGGGCAATGATTATCAGCATATGAGTCGCAATGGTAAATCTACTTGGAATTTGCATCCTCTTCTCCTTTTTACGAGGCTACCCTGCCTCTACTCTTCTTTTTCTATTATTATACCCTTTTTAGTTGTAATGTCAATCGTTACCACTTTTCAACCAGGCATCTAACTCCCTATCGTAGCCATCTTTCTGGGCCAATTCTCTCAAAAATTCCTGATCATGGGTATGGTGGATACCATTGACCAGACTTTCATAGTAAACCTCAAAATAGGGAAGTTTGAGATCTTTAGCCAACTGCAATTCAGCTGCTACATCGTAGTCTACCCGTCGGAAGTCCATATCTACCAAGCCCTTGTCATCAAACTCTAAAATCATATACTGGGCCCGCAAGTCCTTCCGTAACTGGGCATCTAGAAAGAAAGGTTGCCCAATCGAACCCGGATTGACAATCAATTGCCCACCAGTCCCGTAACGAAGCAACTGCTGGTGAATATGACCATAAACAGCAATATCACAAGGTGGATTGGTCACCAAGCGGTCAAAGTCCTCTTGTGCTCCAGTATGAATCAACTCACGCCCCCAGTTCTTATCAGGAAGATGATGGCTAATTCCCACCGTCAAATCCCCAAACTGACGATGAATCTGGAGAGGTTGATTGTGGAGCAGTTCAATTTCTTCTAGGGAAATTTCCTCTAAAACATACTGGCACTGGCGCAAGAGATAGCGTTGACTAGGACGAGTACTATCCAATTCCTTGCGGACACCATGCCAAAGACTGTCTTCCCAGTTTCCCAAAACTCTAGCCGTAATCGGTAGTTGATCCAACAAGTCCAAAATTCTTCTACGCCCTGTCCCTGGCATGAGAATGTCTCCCAAAAGCCAGTATTCATCCACTCCTAGCTGCCGAGCATCTGCCAAAACAGCCTCCAAGGCGGTGGTATTTCCATGAATATCTGAAAGAATAGCTATTTTTGTCATTCTTTCTCCTCATTTCCTCTTATATATCTTTTTAATATTATAACAAAAAATACTGTATAAGAGTGACCTTTAACCCACTCTTACTAAATCCAGAACACTACTTTTATCAAGGTAAAGACTTATCAAAAAGATGATTTCACATTACTCCTAACAAAGCATAGCAAGCACTCCTTCCAAGCACTCCTTCAATGAAGAAAATTCAAAAAAATCTACAAATATCTTGAAAAATCTCACAATCATGCTATAATAATCCATAGAGACAAGTCACTTAGTCCCTTTCTACTAGAGAGTGCGTGGTTGCTGGAAACGCATAGAGAGCCTAAACTGATACTACTCTACTAACTTTTATGAAAACATAAAACGGTGGCCACGTTAGAGCCAATCAGAGGTGTCCCTCTTTTTTGAGGAACATAAATGAAGGTGGAACCACGTTGCGACGTCCTTTCGAGGATGTCGCTTTTTTTCTAGCTTTCACAGTCCTCTGTCCCTGTTCTCAGAATAGGGTTAACACATTCGTCAATAATATAAGTAAGGAGAACATCATGATTAACATTACTTTCCCAGATGGCGCTGTTCGTGAATTCGAATCTGGCGTAACAACTTTTGAAATTGCCCAATCTATCAGCAATTCCCTAGCTAAAAAGGCCTTGGCTGGTAAATTCAACGGTAAACTTATCGACACTACTCGTGCTATCACTGAAGATGGAAGCATCGAAATTGTGACACCTGATCACGAAGATGCCCTTCCAATCTTGCGTCACTCAGCTGCTCACTTGTTCGCCCAAGCAGCTCGTCGTCTTTTCCCAGACATTCACTTGGGAGTTGGTCCAGCCATCGAAGATGGTTTCTACTACGATACTGACAACACAGCTGGTCAAATCTCTAACGAAGACCTTCCTCGTATCGAAGAAGAAATGCAAAAAATTGTCAAAGAAAACTTCCCATCAATCCGTGAAGAAGTTACTAAAGACGAGGCACGTGAAATCTTCAAGAACGACCCTTACAAGTTGGAATTGATTGAAGAACACTCAGAAGACGAAGGTGGTTTGACCATCTACCGTCAGGGTGAATATGTAGACCTTTGCCGTGGCCCTCACGTCCCATCAACAGGCCGCATCCAAATCTTCCACCTTCTCCATGTAGCAGGTGCTTACTGGCGTGGAAATAGTGATAACGCTATGATGCAACGTATCTACGGTACAGCTTGGTTTGATAAGAAAGACTTGAAAAACTACCTTCAAATGCGTGAAGAAGCTAAGGAACGTGACCACCGTAAACTTGGTAAAGAGCTTGATCTCTTCATGATTTCTCAAGAGGTTGGTCAAGGTTTGCCATTCTGGTTGCCAAATGGTGCGACTATTCGTCGTGAGTTGGAACGCTACATCGTAGACAAGGAGTTGGCTTCAGGCTATCAACACGTCTACACTCCACCACTTGCTTCTGTTGAGCTTTACAAGACTTCTGGTCACTGGGATCATTACCAAGAAGATATGTTCCCAACTATGGATATGGGGGACGGGGAAGAATTTGTCCTTCGTCCAATGAACTGCCCACACCACATCCAAGTCTTCAAACATCATATTCACTCATACCGTGAGTTGCCAATCCGTATCGCTGAAATCGGTATGATGCACCGTTATGAAAAATCTGGTGCCCTTACTGGTCTTCAACGTGTACGTGAAATGTCACTCAACGACGGTCACCTCTTTGTGACTCCAGAACAAATCCAAGAAGAATTCCAACGCGCCCTTCAGTTGATTATCGATGTTTATGAAGACTTCAACTTGACTGAATACCGCTTCCGTCTCTCTCTTCGCGACCCTCAAGATACTCACAAGTACTTTGATAACGATGAGATGTGGGAGAATGCCCAAACCATGCTTCGTGCCGCCCTTGATGAAATGGGTGTGGACTACTTTGAAGCCGAAGGTGAAGCAGCCTTCTACGGACCAAAATTAGATATCCAGGTTAAAACTGCCCTTGGTAAAGAAGAAACCCTTTCGACTATCCAGCTTGACTTCTTGCTTCCAGAACGCTTCGACCTCAAATATATCGGAGCTGATGGTGAAGAGCACCGTCCAGTTATGATCCACCGTGGTGTTATCTCAACCATGGAACGCTTCACAGCTATCTTGATTGAAAACTACAAGGGTGCCTTCCCAACATGGCTTGCACCGCACCAAGTAACCCTCATCCCAGTTTCTAACGAGAAACACGTGGACTACGCTTGGGAAGTGGCTAAGAAACTCCGTGACCGCGGTGTCCGTGCAGATGTAGATGAGCGCAATGAAAAAATGCAGTTCAAGATCCGTGCTTCACAAACAAGCAAGATTCCTTACCAATTAATCGTTGGGGATAAGGAAATGGAAGACGGAACAGTCAACGTTCGTCGCTACGGCCAAAAAGAAACACAAACTGTCTCAGTAGATGATTTTGTTCAAGCTATCCTAGCTGATATCGCCAACAAATCACGCGTTGAGAAATAAGAAATAAAACCTGGGATAAAATCCTAGATACCTAAAAAGCAACAACTGAAACAGCTGTTGCTTTTTATATTTTTACTCAATGAAAATCAAAAAGCAAACTAGGAAGCTAGCCGCAAGCTGTACTTGAGTACGGTAAGGAGACGCTGACGTGGTTTAAATTTGATTTTCGAAGAGTATTATTTAATCCGAGCTAGTAGTGATTGACCAAACCACCACACAAGATTTTCTTTCATGAGTTAGATAAGGTCAATATCCTCATTCCTTGTCTGCTTCATTTTCTTTTACGAGATCTTTTTGTGAATCCTTTTCAGAGAGTTTTTGATCGATATACTTGTTAATGGTTTCATAAAATTCCTTAGTCGTATCACTGTCTAATTTTGTCGAATTATGAACTTGATTGACTTTCAATTGAACAGATTGAATACCGTAAGAGGCTTGTTTTTGGTGGAGCGTTTCTAATTCTTCTTCTGAAATCGGATCTCCAACAACCGTCAAGACTAATTCATTGTCCCTTGACTTGTAGACTTGATTAATGACCGTGTGATTGGCGAACTCTTTTCCTACAAACTGTTTGATTCCTTCTTTTCGCGCTTGATCTATCGTCAGAGTGACTGCTGAATAACTAGCTGGAAGAATCAATAATACAATCAAGGATATCAACCCAATTCTCATTTTAATATTTAGCTCTTTAAATGAACTTAAGGGAGATTTTCTCATCAAAATTCTTGTTCCAACAATGTTGGTTAGCATGATAAAGACACAGTTGATCAAGAAGAGATAGAGAGCCCCAAATAAAAATCGTACATTTCCATTAGCTAAACCGTAACCTGCAGTACAGATAGGTGGCATCAGAGCTGTTGCAATGGCTACTCCTGGTACGATATTGTTTGCTTCTTTTTTCCTTGATCCAATTACGCCTGCTATCCCACCAGCAATAGCAATAAGAACATCCCAAATGGTTGGAGAGGTTCGTGCAATCAATTCGCTACTTTCATAAGATAAGGGAGAAATCCAGAAATACAGAGCCGAGACAAGCAAGCTGACCAATACTTGAGTAAATAAAACCTCTAGAGATTGCTTGATTAAACGCGTATCAAAAATAGCTAAACCAAACCCCAGTCCAACAATCGGTGTCATAAGAGGGGAAATTAGCATGGCTCCAATAATGACAGCTGTTGAATTCATATTTAGTCCGATAGAGGCAATAAAAATCGCACACATCAAAATCACTGTATCTCTTAATCGAACATGAAGATCATCATATAATTTCTCACGGTATTCACGTGTTGAATAGTTTCCGGTCATTGGTTACTCCTTTTATTTCATAATAATCTTGTTTCTGTATGGATGATGGTAGAGAGACTTTTGTCCAATCTTACATATTTTTCTTCTCACCTGTAATTCTTTTGAGAATTATCCTTTAAGTATCCGTCAGTCTATCCTTCATATTATATCAAAAATTTTACAGTCTTTCTCTGAAGAAATCTATCAATTGAACAGATATATAAAGAAATTTTTGTTTCCTTATCCAAAGAACAAAAGACTGCATCTCTTATAAAAGAAGATGCAGTTTAATAAATAAGCGTGATGAGTTTGTTTGACAACCCATTGCTCCATTTTGATTTTTTCAACCGAAAACGCCCAAGCAAATAATTTACTAGGATACACAGTTAAAGATAAAAAAGCCCAGTTGTCTTATCCTGGGCTCTTATCTACTCTTCTCACTCAAGGACTAAGTTCACTTGAGCAAACTGAATCCGCACTATCGTTCCTTTTCCAACCTCAGACTCGATGCGAATCTGGTGCCCCAGTTCTTCAGAAATTTTCTTAGATAGGTAAAGTCCAAGTCCAGATGATTGCTGGGTCAGGCGCCCATTATATCCTGAAAAGCCACGTTCAAAGACTCGGAGGACATCACTGTTTTTTATCCCGATTCCTGTATCCTTGATACAAAGCTCTTGCCCCTCCATATAAATCTCCAGACCACCTTCCTTGGTATACTTGAGACTGTTTGAGATGATTTGCTCAATAACCACTAGCAGCCACTTTTTATCCGTCACGATTTCTTTATCAAGGTCATGTAGATTGACATTTAAGCCTTTTTGAATAAAGAAAAGAGCATATTTACGAATTATTTCCTTGACCAAGTCCTCGATTTGCACCTGCTTCAAGACCAAATCATCATGGAAACTTTCTAAACGCAGGTACTGTAAGACTAGGTTGGTATAGGAGTCTATCTTGAAAATTTCCTGTTCTAACTGCTGCTTCAGTTGGCGGTCGACCACTTCTGCAACTAAGAGTTTACTGGCTGCAATGGGGGTCTTTATCTGATGGACCCACAAGGTATAGTAATCCAGCAAATCCGTCAGTTTTCTTTCTGAATCTGACCTCTGCTGATAGAGTTCCATCTCACGCGCTTCTAATTTTTCAGCCAAGGCTCTTTCCAAAGGAGACTGAGCTTCCCTATCCCCATAGAGAATTTCCTGGCGATAGACCTGCATTTCCACCAATATGTCCCAAGTGAAAAATAAGATGGTTACAAAGCAACACAGCAGGAAAAAGTAGAGAAAGTAAATTCCCAAACTGGCAAATAAAAACTGAAAGAGCAAAACCAGAAATGCTAAAGCAATCAGATATATAAACAGACGACTACGGGAGCGCAGATAGGCTAGAAAAAATTGTTTCCAATCAAGCATGCTTCAGTCCGTACCCTATCCCTTTCTTGGTCTCGATAAATCCTACCAAGCCCTGCTCTTCCAACTTTTTACGCAAACGAGCCACATTGACAGAGAGAGTATTATCATCAATGAAAAAGTCACTGTTCCAAAGTTCCCGCATGAGGTCGTCACGCGCTACAATATTGCCCGCATGCTCAAACAGCACTCGTAAAATCTGGAATTCATTCTTGGTCAAATTCAAGACTTGCCCTTGATAATGTAAATCCATTGATTTGGTATTGAGGATAACACCAGCATATTCCAGTAAACTCTCGTCACGCCCAAACTCATAGGAACGACGCAGCAAGCCCTGAACCTTGGCTAGAAGGACCTGCTGGTCAAAAGGCTTGGTCACAAAGTCATCCGCGCCCATATTGATTGCCATGACAATATCCATAGCCTGGTCTCTCGAAGACAGAAACATGATAGGCACCTTGGAAATCTTGCGGATTTCCTGACACCAGTGATAGCCATTAAACAAAGGCAGTCCAATATCCATGAGGACCAGATGAGGTTCCGATTGGACAAAAAGGCTCAAAACTTCCATAAAGTCTTCTACCAGAACCACTTCAAATCCCCATTCAGAGAGCATTTTCCCGACCTGTTGACGAATGACCTGATCATCTTCTACTAATAAAATCTTGTGCATGCGCTCCTCCTTTTCTATTATTATAACAGATTTTTCCATGTTAGAAGGTCTGAAACTGAATTTGAAAGAGCTTGTTTTTAGCCAACAAAATGAGGCAACCCTACTAGCTAATTTGAGGGAAATTTGATAAGATAAATAAAAAAGAAAGGAGCTCTAATGGCCAATATTTTTGATTATCTGAAAGATGTCGCACACGATTCCTTTTACGACCTTCCTTTGAATGAGCTAGACATTCTAGCCTTAACAGAAATCACCTATCTCTCCTTTGATAATCTGGTCTCCACAAGTCCTCTGCGACTTTTAGACTTGGCACCTCTCATTCCAAGAGAGTCTAACATGTTGACCAGTAAAAACCGCCTCCAGCTATTAGATGAACTAGCTCAACACAAGCGCTTCAAAAATTGCAAACTCTCCCATTTTATCAATGATATCGACCCTGAGCTGCAAAAACAGTTTGCGGCTATGACCTACCGCCTCACTCTCGATACCTATCTGATTGTCTTTCGTGGGACAGATGACAGTATCATTGGCTGGAAGGAAGATTTCCACCTGACCTATATGAAGGAAATTCCTGCTCAAAAGCACGCCCTACGCTATTTAAGAAATTTTCTTGTCCACCATCCTAAGCAAAAGGTCATTCTGGCTGGACATTCCAAGGGAGGAAATCTAGCTATCTATGCTGCTAGTCAAATTGAGCAAAGCTTGCAAAATCAAATCACAGCAGTTTATACCTTTGATGCGCCTGGTCTCCATAAAGAACTGACACAAACCGAGGGCTATCAAAGGATAATGGATAGAAGCAAGGTCTTCATCCCACAAGGGTCCATTATCGGTATGATGATGGAAATCCCTAACCACCAAATCATCGTGCACAGTACTGCCTTAGGTGGTATCGCCCAGCACGATACCTTTAGTTGGCAGATTGAGGACAAGCACTTCGTCCAACTGGATAAAATCAACAGTGATAGTCAACAAGTTGACACAACCTTCAAAGAATGGGTGGCAACAGTCCCTGACGAGGAGCTTCAGCTCTACTTCGACCTCTTCTTTGGCACCATTCTAGATGCTGGGATTAGCTCCATCAATGACCTGTCATCCTTAAAGGCGCTTGAACACATTCATCATCTCTTTGTCCAAGCTCAATCCCTCACTCCAGAAGAAAGGGAAACCATGGGACGCCTTACCCAATTATTGATTGATACCCGTTACCAAGCATGGAAAAATAGATAATCCACATAAAAAACCCAACTAATCACTTGATTAGTTGGGTTTTCATTTATGAAATTGAATTCCTTTGTTTAATCTTTAATGATTAAAACATTAGTCTTCTTTTTTCTTGCGTGCCACAAGACCAAATCCGCTCAATACTCCAAGAAGTCCAAGAGCTGCTAGGCTTGAGTGATCTTCTGTACCAGTATTAGGCAATTCCTTAGCCGGTTTAGCTGGAGCTGGTTTTGATGGTTTCGCAGGTTCTGGTTTCACAGAAGGAATGATTTTTTCATAAACATGAACTGTGTCGCCATTTGGAAGTTTCTTAGTTTCTACGAAGCGGTAGCCTGGAATATCTTTCTTAGGTTGTTCGCCATCTTCACTTGGATTACCTGGAATTTCGTTTCCTTCTTTATCCTTGAATGATGTCTTAACTTTTTCGTAGACGTGCTCTGTATCTCCATTTGGAAGTTTCTTAGTTTCTACGAAGCGGTAGCCTGGAATATCTTTCTTAGGTTGTTCGCCATCTTCACTTGGATTACCTGGAATCTCGTTTCCTTCTTTATCCTTGAATGATGTCTTAACTTTTTCGTAGACGTGCTCGATGTCGCCATTTGGAAGTTTCTTAGTCTCTACGAAGCGGTAACCTGGGATATCTTTCTTAGGTTGTTCGCCATCTTCTGTTGGATAGTTTGGAATTTCATTTCCTTCTTTATCCTTGAATGATGTCTTAACTTTTTCGTAGACGTGTTCGATGTCGCCATTTGGAAGTTTCTTAGTCTCTACGAAGCGGTAACCTGGGATATCTTTCTTAGGTTGTTCGCCATCTTCTGTTGGATAGTTTGGAATTTCATTTCCTTCTTTATCCTTGAATGATGTCTTAACTTTCTCATAAACGTGTTCGATGTCGCCATTTGGAAGTTTCTTAGTCTCTACGAAGCGGTAACCTGGGATATCTTTCTTAGGTTGTTCGCCATCTTCTGTTGGATAGTTTGGAATTTCATTTCCGTCTTTATCCTTGTGACTTGTCTTAACTTTCTCATAAACGTGCTCTGTATCACCGTTTGGAAGTTTCTTAGTTTCTACGAAGCGGTAACCTGGGATATCTTTCTTAGGATTTGTACCTTCTTCAGTAGTTGTTCCTGGAATTACATTACCATCTTTATCTTTATAAGTTGTCGTAACTTTTTCATAGATGTGTTTTGTATTTCCTTTTTCGTCTACTTCAGTTTTAACAATCTTGTATCCTGGGATATCTTTAGTTGGTTTAGTTCCATCTTCTGTTGGTGAAAGTGGTTTACCATCTTTATCAACGAACGAAGTATCAGGACGAACTGTTGGAGTGTAAGTAGCTGTTACAGGTGTTCCGTTCTTATCTACACGTTTAACTGTCACACCTTTAGCTTTTCCTACGAAGTCAGGTTCTGGTGTGAACGTTACTTTACCGTTTTCATCGATTGTGTATGTTCCTTCGCCTGGTACTTTCTTCTCAGTTGTGCCATCGTCAAATGTTGGTTTAACAGTTTCATCGATTGGTACATTAGGGTTTCCTGGTTTAAATTCAGGTGTTCCTGTTTGTGGTTGCCCTTTAGGTCCTTCAGATTCTGCAGGTGTTCCTTCTGGAGTCACTGGAGTTACTGTTGGTGTGTATTTAGCTGTCACTGGTGTGCCATTCTTATCTACACGTTTAACAGTTACGCCTGTTCCTTTACCTGTGAATGTCTTCTCTGGTGTGAACGTTACTGTACCGTCTGGATTTACTTTGTAAGTTCCTTCGCCTGGAATTGTCTTAGTTGTTGATCCATCTTCGAAGGTTGCTGGTACTTCATCATCCATTGGTACTTCTGGGTTGCCTGGTTTGAATTCAGGTTTACCATTTTGTTCTTTACCTTGGATATCTGTTGTTTCAGCAGGTGTTCCTTCTGGAGTTACTGGGGTTACTGTTGGTGTGTATTTAGCCGTTACTGGCGTACCGTTCTTATCTACACGTTTAACAGTTACGCCTGTGCCTTTACCTGTGAATGTCTTCTCAGGTGTGAACGTTACTGTGCCATCTGATGAAACTGTGTATGTTCCTTCACCTGGAATTGTCTTAGTTGTTGAACCGTCTTCGAAGGTTGCTGGTACTTCATCATCCATTGGTACTTCTGGGTTGCCTGGTTTGAATTCAGGTTTACCATTTTGTTCTTTACCTTGGATATCTGTTGTTTCAGCTGGGTCTGCGGTTGGGGTTACTGGGGTTACGTTTGGTGTGTATTTAGCCGTTACTGGGGTTCCGTTCTTATCTACACGTTTAACTGTTACGCCTGTGCCTTTACCTGTGAAGTTCTTCTCTGGTGTGAACGTTACTGTTCCATCTGGTGAGACTGTGTATGTTCCTTCACCTGGAATTGTCTTAGTTGTTGAACCATCTTCGAAGGTTGCTGGTACTTCATCATCCATTGGAACTTCTGGGTTGCCTGGTTTGAATTCAGGTTTACCATTTTGTTCTTTACCTTGGATATCTGTTGTTTCAGCTGGTGTTCCTTCTGGAGTCACTGGAGTTACTGTTGGTGTGTATTTAGCTGTTACTGGGGTACCATTCTTATCTACACGTTTAACTGTTACGCCTGTGCCTTTACCTGTGAATGTCTTCTCTGGTGTGAACGTTACTGTACCGTCTGGATTTACTTTGTAAGTTCCTTCGCCTGGAATTGTCTTAGTTGTTGATCCATCTTCGAAGGTTGCTGGTACTTCGTCATTCATCGGTACATTTGGATTTCCTGGTTTGAATTCAGGTTTGCCAGTTTGTTCTTTACCTTGGATATCTGTTGTTTCAGCTGGTTCTGCTGTTGGGGTTACAGGGGTTACGTTTGGTGTGTATGTTGTTGAAACTGGCGTTCCATTTACGTCTACACGTTGGACTGTAACTCCTTTTGCTTTTCCTACGAATTGTGGTTCTGGACGGAATTCTACTACTCCGTTATATACTGTGTAAGTTCCTTCGCCCGGTACCACGATTTCATTAGTTACTTTACCTGTTGATGGATCGATTAATTCTAATGGTTTTGTTTCATCGATTGGTACAATTTTTTGTACTCCATCTACTGATACTCTTCCTCCTAAGAATTGTGGTAATCCCTTTTGTAACGCACCTTGGATATCTGTTGTTTCAGCTGGTGTTGCTGTTGGAGTTGCTGGTAATACTGTTGGTGTGTATTTAGCCGTTACTGGTGTTCCGTTCTTATCTACACGTTTAACCGTTACTCCTGTTCCTGTTCCTGTGAATGTTTTCTCAGGTACGAATGTTACTGTTCCATCTGGAGCTACAGTGTAAGTACCTTCTCCTGGAATTACTTTTTCTTTTGAACCATCTTCGAATGTCGCTGGAGTATCATCATCCATTGGCACTTCATCAGCACCAGGTGTGAATGTTGGTTTACCAGTTTGAGTTGCACCTTGTACATCTTTTGTTTCTTTTGGTTCTGCTGTTGGTACTACTGGAGTTACTGTTGGTGTGTAAGTTGTTTCTACCTTAGTTCCGTTAGTATCCTTCGCTACAACCTTAGCTGGATCTGGTGTGCCTGTGAAGTCTTTGTTTGGTTGGAATGTAATAACTCCTGTTGTTGGATCAATTGTGTATGTTCCAACTTCTTTACCATCTTTTGTAGCTGGCATTGTTGTTACTTCGTTACCACTTGGGTCTACCAATTTAACAGTTGTCTTATCAATTGGTGCTACTTCATCACCTTGTTTGAACATTGACTCTGTTTCTTGAGTTTGTGGTTGACCTTGTTTTCCAGTTGTTTCTTTTGGTTCTGCTGTTGGTACTACTGGAGTTACTGTTGGTGTGTAAGTTGTTTCTACCTTAGTTCCGTTAGTATCCTTCGCTACAACCTTAGCTGGATCTGGTGTACCAACAAAGTCTTTGTTTGGTTGGAATGTGATAACTCCTGTCGTTGGATCAATTGTGTATGTTCCAACTTCTTTACCATCTTTCATCGCTGGCATTGTTGTTACTTCATTACCACTTGGGTCTACCAATTTAACAGTTGTCTTATCAATTGGTGCTACTTCATCACCTTGTTTGAACATTGACTCTGTTTCTTGAGTTTGTGGTTGACCTTGTTTTCCAGTTGTTTCTTTTGGTGTTGCCGTTGGAACTACTGGAGTCACTGTTGGTGTATAAGTAGCTGTTGCTGGCGTTCCATTTTTATCTTTAACTTCAACAGTTGCTGGATCTGGTGTACCAACAAAGTCTTTGTTTGGTTTAAATGTTACAACACCTGTTAAAGGATCGATTACGTATTTACCAATTTCTTTTCCATCTTTTGTAGCTGGAATTTCTTTGTCATCAACTGGTTGTCCATTTACTACAAATTTAGCTGGTTGCTGCTCGTTGATTGTAATTGGTGCTGTTTCATCACCTTGTGTAAAGACAGGTTTACCTGTTTGTTCTTGTCCTTGTTTTCCTTCAGATGTAACTGGTGCTCCTGTCGGTGTTACTGGTGTTACTTCTGGAGTATATTTTCCTTTTGAAGTAACTGGAACTTTGTTTCCTTCTGAGTCAGTGGCTGTTACTGATACTTGTACATTAACACCTTTAGCTTTTCCTGTAAATGTTGGAAGTGGTTCAAATGTTACTACACCTGTTGTTGGATCGATTGAGTATGTTCCTTCTCCATCAACTACCACTTTACCTTCAGCATTAGCTCCTTCTAATGAGTAGGCAGCTGTTGTCCAGTCTACGTTTGTGCCATCTAATGTATTATCTGTATTATTTAATTCAGAGAAACGATCTTTTCCTGATTTAGATGTTTGAGGTTGTCCTTGTTTTCCTGTAGTTTCATCTGTAGATGGTGCAATTCCGTATACAGTTGGTGTATATGAATTTTCTACCGCTACTGTTACTGGATTTCCTGATTCATCATTAAATGTTACATCAGCCGCTACTGTTACCGGATTTGCAGTTCCTACAAATCCTTCTACTGGAGTGAACGTTACTTCACCTGTATTTGGATCTACAGTGTATGTTCCTTCATCAGTTGTTACAGATTCAACTTTTGCTCCTGTTTTTGGATCTACTAGTTTGTAGTTTGATACTGTAGTTCCTTCTTTTCCATCATTGAAATTGTCGGCCATTGAGTCAGTTTGTTTTTGACCTTGAGCGCCTGATGATTTCTCTGGTTCTGTTACTACGATGTAGTAAGTTGTTTCTGCTACTGCATCTTCTGTAACTTCACCAGTATTTGTTCCACCGACTGTTGGAGTTGTCACAACCCCATTTGAATCTACTGCGCTTACTGTTACTTTGTAACGTCCTTTTTGGGATAGTACATAAGCGTTAGCTTTAGCTAGATTTGCTTCTGCAGCTGTTTTAAGAGCTGTACGTGCAGTTTCTACTGCTTTTTCAGCTTCTAAAGCTGCAGTACGTGTTGACTCTACTTCAGTATTTTTTGTTGAAAGATTTGTTTGAGCTGTTGCTAATTGTGCTTCAATAGATGCTTTAAACTCTTTTACATTAGCAAGTTTTCTCTCTGCTAATTCTTGAGCCGTTGGAGAAATTGTACGTAGCTTCAAGTCATCTAATGCTGCTTGAGCATCTTCTACCGTTCTTGTTGAACGATCTAATAGTTCTTGAAGACGTGCTAATTCATTTTGTGTATCTTGATATTCTTTTACAGCCGTTGCTGCCGCTTGAGTTTTAGCTGCCGCTGTACGTTGTGCTTGAATATAAGCTGTTTCTTCTGCTTGAGCTCCATCAAAATTAGTTACTGTTCCATCTGGTGCAGTTACTGTTACTTTTGTTTTGATAGTGTCAGAATCTGTTGCTGATGTTTTATCATCGATTGTATCTGCGAATGCTACGTTTGCTTTAGGTGATTTAATTAAGTCTACTGATGCATCTTTTGCTTCTGAATAACTTGTTGAAGTTCCTGTTGGTTTAGCATTTTGAATTGATGCTACGTCTGTTGAGCTTGCTTCGCGATATGCTACATACCCTTTAAATCCTGATGCTGTTTCGACGTCCCAACCAGCTGCTGTTGCTTTAGCTGTTACTGCTGAACCATCAGAAGATGTCCATTGGTTTGTTACTGAGTCATAACTTACTGTAACTACCATTCCTTGTTCTGATGATGTGTTATCTTTTTTAACTAGAGTCTCTGTTCGTGTAACGGCTCCTACTGCAGTTACCTCACCATTTTTACGAATTTCAGCGATTTTATCTACTAATGTTGCCGCTGAAGATGTTGTATTCCATGTACGTTCAAATTCATAGACAACAAATTTAACATCACCATTTGCTTGAGCATCTGTATATACACGACGTTCAATAAGAGTTGATGTGCCATTGCCATTGTCTTTTAGTTCATAAGCTTTTTCAGTAGGTAATGAATATCTACCTGTTGCACTGTTAAATACCGCTTTATGCGTATTACCTGCTGCATCAGTTACCATAGCAAATTCACGTTGAATATTTGCTTTAACCTTATCAGTTGTTGCTTTCGCTACAATATTATCCACACCTACATATTTAGTAGATTCTGGTGTTACGGTTAAGTTAAGAGTTGAATCTCCTGTTGTAGATGCAGCCCCTAATACCGCACCTTCTTGTACCGCTGTGTTTGTAGTGCCTGCAGCTACTGTCCAGTTTCCATCTTTAACCATAAGTTTTGTGACTGTTCCATCTGGCATTGTAATTTCAGCTTTGTTAGCACCTTTTGAAATTGTCACAGGTACAGTTGTTGCATAAGCTTCAACATTCTTAACAGTAATTTTAGGTGCTACTGCGATTGTAATATTTTCATGGGCTTCTTGACCATACATATTCCAATCCTGATTTCTCGCATTGGTTGTATTATTGTAGTCTTTTGCATAAACAGTTGCTGTATAAATTCCAGCTTCTGACGCTGTTCCAGTAATATCTCCAGTTTTTGGATCATAACTTAATCCTGGCACAACATCATTAATTGTTGTCTTACTTCCTGAATACACACCATTCAATGCTGTATGCGCTGTGACAGTTTGTGGTCCGTTCTCGGTATTTATTTTAGATCCATCAACTGCAGTAAAGGTTGCTCCATTCGTGCCTCCAGGAGCAGTTTTTGAACCGGCAACAACTTTTTCTCCATTACTTCTGTATACATAACCAGCTCTTTCATCACGAGTCATTCCATCGTTATCAACATATTTAATATTATTAGTAACTTGATCTCCTATTGTTACCAATTTTGATGTTCCTTGAATACGTGGTGCAGAGCTATCTTGCCATCCAATCCATCCAGCTGTTAAGTCTCTGAAAGCAACTTGCTGAGTAGCTCCACCTTTCTCTATAGTTAGGACATAACGCATGTCATATACACCATTTTGAAGAGTAGATGCTATATATCCTTCTACAGTATCTGTAGCTGCATTATAAGCTAATCCAGGAGGTAAGTTGCTCGCTTCAATTTTTGCTATTGTGTATCCTGCAGCAGTTGCCTCTGGTGATAAACTAAAACGTTTTTTTACATCAGTAAGATATACATAGTGGTCTCCTTGCTGATAAGTATATCCGTAGATTTCTGTGGTTAAGTATTCGTAAGCACCACCTGCACCCCATGTATTATTGTTGTTAGCTTTACCAGTGACACGAAGTTTCCCTTTCCATAGTTCTGCTTCACGTCCCACTTTTTGAGCTTCTGTTTTAGATAATGGAATATCTGTACGTCCACTTGTCCCTGCTTGTCCATTATTAGCCGCAGGCACATCAGTGTTCTCAGATTGATAACCATGAACATAAACTTTATAGTTAGCGTTACCATCTAGTACTTTGTAAGATTTACCTGTAGAACCAAGAAATTCACCATTTTCTTTTCTTTGTTCTTTAGAAGCAGCTGTATACCCTTCATTAGCTGAACGTAAGTGTGAGCCTTGGACTAGTTCTTTGCCATTACGTTCATCTTTAGAACCAGTGTTTTCAATTGCGTTTGACTCAGATTTTTTCTCAGTGTTTTCCGCTTTCTTCCCTACAGTTTCTTTACCATTTGTAGTATCAACTGCTGGAGTTTCTTTTTTCTCAACTGGTTTGTTTTGTAGTTTTGAGTTTACAGTTGTTACAAGTTTGTTGTAAGCAGCTTTTAACTCATCTTGACTAGTAGCACTTGAAAGAGCTGCTTTTGCCGCTTCCAAATCTGCATTCAAAAGAGCCAAACTTTCGTCTGTCTTGTTTGCATATTTACCTGCAGCTATATTTCCTGCTACCTGGTTAACATAAGCTTCTAATTGAGCCTTATCCAATTTAGGAGCTACTACTTCTTTCGGAGCTTCCTCTGGTTTAGCTTTCTCTGCTTTAACCTCTGGTTTAGCTTCCTCTACTTTAGTTTCTGGCTTAACGGCTTCCTTCTCTTTATTAGAATCCGCTTGATTTGCTGGGGCAGTAGCTGCAGCTACTGATGCTTCAGCACCTTGAACTTCCGTTGCTGATACCGCACCATTTCCAAGGAACATCAAACCAGCTGCAATTGCTACTGATGCTGCTCCAAAGCTATATTTCCGGATACCATAACGGATGTACTTTTCTACTCTAAAATCTTGTTGTTGCTTGCCTTTCATTTAGACCCACAACCTCCTTTTTTATTTTGATGTCGATTTACAAGTTATTGATATCGAAAACTCACAGGTAACCTCAGATGAAACAAAAGATGTTAGAAGTGAAGCTTGATATCATAAAATTGTCTACAACATACAACTTTATGATATCATATTTTCTAGTCTGTAGCAAATAAAATGACTTATTTTTTTATTCTAAATTTAAAATAAATATTTTCCAAAAATACAACAATTTTCAGACTATTTAACTTGTTTTGTTAGATATATCAAAGAGTTATAGGTTACATACTATATTTTGTGGTTTCAATATATTAATTTAAATTAACTTTACATGTATATTTTGTTGTTCACAGACAAAAACTTGTCTCTACTGTAAGATACAATTTTTTGATTCATTATCCATTTTTCAATAATTTACTCTCCAGCTCATTAGATTTATTTTAAATTCCAGTTAATTAAAAACTCTAGCTAGTTCATAACTCTAAAAATAGCTATCTTTATTTTAGACAGAATGAAATAGATAACCAGTAACCTTCTTTAAAAGAGAAGGATTTTCTATCCACTTTATTCTCCCCAACTGTGCTATACTTAATTTAGTACATTCTTTGAGATCGGAGCTAGTATGAAAATCCATAAAACTGTGAATCCTGTTGCCTATGAAAACACCTATTACCTGGAAGGTGAAAAATACCTCATCGTTGTCGACCCTGGTAGCCATTGGGAAGCTATTCGTCAGACAATAGAGAACATCAACAAACCTATCTGTGCTATTCTCTTGACCCACGCCCATTATGACCATATCATGAGTCTGGACTTGGTTCGCGAGACTTTTGGCAATCCTCCTGTCTATATCGCAGAGAGTGAAGCCAGCTGGCTATATACTCCTGTCGATAATCTCTCTGGGCTTCCTCGCCACGATGATATGGCAGATGTGGTCGCAAAACCTGCAGAACACACCTTTGCCTTTCATGAAGAATACCAACTAGAGGAATTTCGTTTCACTGTCTTGCCAACACCTGGTCACTCTATCGGTGGTGTTTCTATCGTCTTTCCTGATGCTCACCTAGTCTTAACAGGGGATGCTCTTTTCCGAGAAACAATCGGACGGACCGACCTTCCGACTGGTAGCATGGAGCAACTCCTTCATAGCATCCAGACCCAACTCTTCACCCTGCCAAACTATGACGTCTATCCAGGGCATGGTCCAGCTACTACTATTGCCCACGAAAAGACTTTCAATCCCTTTTTCTAGCAAGCAAAAAACCAAGGAATTTTTCTCCTTGGTTTTTGTGTTCTGCTATTCAATTCTCCATTCTTTGACTTTAGAATCTAGCCTAGTTTTAAATTTCATCAAATACTAGTTGACTGGCTAAAATTCTTTCCAATCAAATTTAGCTAAATCAAGTTCATTAGAAGAAATCCCTAAGATTTGCTCTGGCTTTTGATCACTACCAATTTGAAAAATACCTTCTTTAATCTTCTGTACTCCGTCTTTATCAAAAGCATATAGACTTAAGTTCATTTCTGGACGTGTTGACTGCCAGTCTGCATATCTGACTTGACCGTTTTCATAAATAACTAAACTGGAACGAAAACCACCTGCAGAAGCTACATAAGCTGTATGAAGCAACTTTGGTTGTTTATTCTCTAAATAGTAAATGGCCCCTATATATTTTTTATCTCCAATAATCAATTCATCCTGACCATCATTATTTAAATCAGCAAACACATAATGAAGACTAGCTGGTTTATCGTAGGTGCTTAGTGTAAAGATATAGCCATACTCTTCAGAAAAAATCTTGTTCTGTTTCAACTTTTCATACAAGGATTCTCGGTCACCACTACTTAAAAGTGCCTGATAGTGATTGTACCGCTCTATTACTTCCTTGTACAAATCTTTTCCTGTTTCGCTTTTCGTTTCCATTGTTGTTGACGGCGTTGCCATTGAAGAACTTGTACTAGTTTGGCTCTCTGACTTCGTAGAGCTTTCCTTCTGTTCCTCTTTGGTAGAAGATGATTGTGTTGCCGAAGGTTCTATTTTTTCATCTTTTTTGTTTGCACCACAAGATGCTAAAACAAAAACAGTAAGAATAGCTGAAAATATCATTAAAAATTTCTTCATATTAACCTCTCTAACCCATCCTATACAGATTTACGGATTTTAGTATTAGATTCGATTCATTACCAAATAATCACGCGGTCTTCTGGTGAACGCCACATACCATCTCCTTCTTTGACATCATAGGTTGTAAAGAAATCATCGAAGTTTGGTACTTGCACATTGACACGGAGTTTGGCTGGTGCGTGCACATCGACACTAGCCAAAAGTTTCATAAATTCTGGACGACCTTTCATGCGCCAGATGCGACCGAAGTTGTAGAAAAATTCTTCTGCTGAGAAGTCTGGTTCTCTCTTGGCTGCTTCAAGCGCTGCAGCGATTCCTCCCAAGTCAGCCACGTTTTCTGATACAGTCAATTTACCGTTGATGGTTGCTCCATAAGAATCTTGTCCATCAAATTGGTCAATGACTTTTTGTGTTTTCTCCTTGAAGGCAGCATAGTCACTCTCTGTCCACCAATCCTTTAGGCTACCATTTTCATCAAAGGAAGCTCCATTGGTATCAAAGGCGTGGGAAATTTCATGGGCAATAACTGCTCCAATACCACCGTAGTTAGCAGAAGATGACTGATGCAAGTCATAGAAAGGTGCTTGTAAAATAGCCGCCGGGAAGACAATCAGGTTCTTCTGTGGATTGTAGTAGGCATTGACCATATGAGCAGGCATGCCCCACTCCTTGTAGTCTACAGGCTGGTTCCACTTACTCCAACTGTGTTTGATTTCCACACGCGCAAAGGCTAGAGCATTGTCAAAAAGACTAGCAGTCTCATCCACTACCTTGTCCTTATAGCGTTCTGGCAATTCTTCTGGGTAACCGATATAAGGCTTGATGACATTGAGTTTGACGATGGCCTTATCACGAGTTTCAGGAGTTAGCCAGTCATTTTTAGCCAAGCGTTCCTTATAGACATCAATCATGGTTGCCACTTTTTTCTCCACATCTGCCTTGGCCTCTGGAGAGAATTTTTCATGGGCATACCAGAGACCCAAGGCTTGTTTGAAAGGACCTTGTGCTAGCTGGTAGGCTGCCTTGACCTTGTCTTTGGCTTCTGGAACTCCTGAAAGCGCACGGCTATAGGCACCTGACAAGACACGGATTTCTTCTGTTAAATAGCTGGTTGAGAGATTGACAACACTTAAAATTAAGGTTGCCTTGAGGAGAGGCCAGGCCTCTTCACTATAGAATTGGTCTGCTGCTTGCCAGAAACGTTCCTCGTCTACGATAACCTTGTCTGGTACTTGTCCAAGAACGGCTTGGAAGAAGTCATCCAAAGGTAGGGCAGGCGCAAATTTCTTGAAATCTTCGTAATCATATGGATGGTAAAGTTTAGCATACTCTGAACTTTCTTCATTAGAGAGCACCACTGCCGCAACTCGACGGTCCAATTCTAGTCTTTTCTCTAACAAGTCTTCAATTTCTGCATCAGAGAAATCATAAGCCTTGAGAAGATTTGCGCTGCTTTCTTTCCAAAGAGTCAAGAGCTCTTCGCGCTGAGGATGGTCTTCTGCATAGTAGGTCGTATCTGGCAGGATTGTGCTTGGAGCACTGGCCCATAGAACATTGATTCTAGCATCCATAAAGTCTGGCGATACACCAAAAGGAAGGAAGTTTGGTTTTCCTGCAAGTTCAAACTCTGCTAGTCTAGCTGTAAAATCCGCAAAAGTCTCTAATTCTTGGAATTCTTTAAGGAGTGGTAAGACAGGTTTGATACCGTCAGCTTCTCTCTTGTCAAAATCACGAACTAGGCGGTGGTATTTGACGAAGTTTACTAAGATAGCATCCTCAGGCACCTCTTCTCCTGCCAACCACTTGTCTGTTGTCGCCAACATCAAGTCTTCAATTTCCTGGTCTAAATCAACAAAACCTCCTGTTTGAGACTTATCTGCTGGGATTTCAACTGTCTGTTGCCATTCTCCATTGATTGCATCATAAAAATCATCTTGATAACGTGTCATCTTGTTCTCGCTTTCATTTTTTAAGTTATTGCTAGCTTAACAAAAATTGCTTGGGAATGCAATTAAAAATGGACTTCCCTTTTCCAGCATTTTTCAGTTATTATTTTAAATTTTTCAAAAATTAACTTGACTTAATTTTTTTTTTAATGTATATTAAGAGACAGGAGGAATACAAGTTTATGATACGTATCGAAAACCTCAGTGTCTCCTACAAAGAAACGTTGGCACTTAAGGATATTTCACTAGTGCTCCAAGGACCAACAATTACCGGAATCATTGGTCCAAACGGTGCTGGAAAATCAACATTATTAAAAGGGATGCTGGGAATTATCCCACATCAAGGTCAGGCATTTCTCGATGACAAGGAAGTTAAAAAATCCTTACATCGAATCGCCTATGTCGAACAAAAAATCAATATCGACTACAACTTTCCCATCAAGGTCAAGGAATGTGTCTCGTTAGGACTCTTTCCCTCTATCCCTCTCTTTCGAAGTTTAAAGGCTAAACATTGGAAGAAAGTGCAAGAAGCCCTTGAAATCGTCGGTCTAGCTGACTATGCTGAACGGCAAATCAGTCAACTGTCTGGAGGTCAATTCCAGCGGGTTTTGATTGCCAGATGCTTGGTGCAGGAAGCCGATTATATCCTCTTGGATGAACCCTTTGTTGGGATTGACTCTGTCAGTGAGGAAATCATCATGAATACGCTGAGAGATTTGAAAAAAGCTGGGAAGACGGTTCTCATCGTCCACCACGACCTCAGCAAGGTTCCCCACTACTTCGATCAAGTCTTGCTTGTCAATCGAGAAGTGATTGCCTTTGGTCCAACCAAAGAAACCTTTACCGAAACCAATCTCAAAGAAGCTTACGGTAATCGACTCTTTTTCAATGGAGGTGACCTATGATTGCAGAATTTATCGATGGATTGCAAAAATTCCATTTCTTACAAAATGCCCTGATAACAGCCATTGTCGTCGGGGTCGTAGCTGGAGCTGTAGGATGTTTCATCATCCTACGCGGGATGTCACTCATGGGAGATGCCATTTCACATGCTGTCTTACCAGGTGTAGCCCTCTCCTTCATCTTGGGCCTTGACTTCTTTATCGGAGCCATTGTCTTTGGATTGCTAGCTGCCATCATCATTACCTACATCAAGGGAAACTCGATTATCAAAAGCGATACCGCCATCGGCATTACCTTTTCTTCTTTCTTAGCCCTCGGTATCATCTTGATTAGTGTCGCTAAAAGTTCAACTGACCTTTTCCATATCCTTTTTGGTAATATCCTGGCCGTCCAAGATACGGATATGTTTATTACTATGGGTGTTGGGGCAGTCATTCTCTTGTTAATCTGGATTTTCTTCAAGCAACTCTTGATAACTTCCTTTGATGAACTCTTGGCTAAAGCCATGGGAATGCCTGTCAATTTCTATCACTACCTTCTCATGGTACTCCTGACTCTCGTGTCTGTGACAGCCATGCAAAGTGTCGGAACTATCCTGATTGTAGCCATGCTGATTACCCCAGCTGCAACTGCTTATCTTTATGCTAATAGCCTGAAAAGCATGATTTTCCTTTCCTCAACCTTTGGAGCTACTGCTTCAGTTTTGGGACTCTTTATCGGTTATAGCTTTAACGTTGCGGCAGGTTCTAGTATCGTGCTTACAGCCGCTAGTTTCTTTCTCATTAGCTTCTTTATCGCTCCAAAACAACGATATTTGAAACTGAAAAATAAACATTTGTTAAAATAAGGGGTAAAGCCCCAATAAATTGGAGGATCTAATGAAAAAATTAGGTACATTGTTGGTTCTTTTTCTTTCCGCCATTGTTCTCGTAGCATGTGCTAGCGGAAAAAAAGATGCAGCTTCTGGTCAAAAACTAAAAGTTGTTGCTACAAACTCAATCATTGCTGATATTACTAAAAATATTGCTGGTGACAAGATTGATCTTCACAGTATCGTTCCTGTTGGTCAAGACCCACACGAATACGAACCACTTCCTGAAGACGTTAAGAAAACATCTCAAGCTGATTTGATTTTCTATAACGGTATCAACCTTGAAACAGGTGGCAATGCTTGGTTTACAAAATTGGTAGAAAATGCCAAGAAAACTGAAAACAAAGACTACTTTGCAGTCAGTGAAGGCGTTGATGTTATCTACCTTGAAGGCCAAAACGAAAAAGGCAAAGAAGACCCACACGCTTGGCTCAACCTTGAAAATGGGATGATTTTTGCTAAGAATATCGCAAAACAATTAAGCGCTAAAGACCCTAGCAACAAGGAATTCTACGAAAAAAATCTCAAAGAATATACTGAAAAACTAGACAAACTTGATAAGGAAGCTAAAGAGAAATTTAACAACATCCCTGCTGAGAAGAAATTGATCGTAACCAGCGAAGGATGCTTCAAATACTTCTCTAAAGCCTACGGTGTCCCAAGTGCCTATATTTGGGAAATCAATACTGAAGAAGAAGGAACTCCTGACCAAATCAAGACCTTGGTTGAAAAACTTCGCCAAACAAAAACTCCTTCACTCTTTGTAGAATCAAGTGTAGATGACCGTCCAATGAAGACTGTTTCACAAGACACAAACATCCCAATCTACGCACAAATCTTTACTGACTCTATCGCAGAACAAGGTAAAGAAGGCGACAGTTACTACAACATGATGAAATACAACCTTGACAAGATTGCTGAAGGATTGGCAAAATAATACTCTGAAAAACGTCATTCTCTCATGAGCTGGCGTTTTTTCTATGCCCATATTTCCGGTCAAATCATTGGAAAATTCCGACTGTTTCAGCTAAAATGGAAGAAAAAAGATTGGAGTATCCTATGGTAACTTTTCTCGGAAATCCTGTGAGCTTTACAGGTAAACAACTACAAGTCGGCGACAAGGCACTTGATTTTTCACTTACTACAACAGACCTTTCTAAAAAATCTCTGGCTGATTTTGATGGAAAGAAAAAAGTCTTGAGTGTCGTGCCTTCTATCGATACAGGCATCTGCTCAACTCAAACGCGTCGTTTTAATGAAGAACTGGCTGGACTGGACAACACAGTCGTATTGACTGTTTCTATGGACCTACCATTTGCCCAAAAACGTTGGTGTGGTGCTGAAGGCATTGAAAATGCCATCATGCTCTCAGACTATTTCGACCATTCCTTTGGACGTGATTATGCCCTCTTAATCAATGAGTGGCACCTATTGGCACGCGCAGTTTTTGTCCTCGATACTGACAATACGATTCGCTACGTTGAATACGTGGACAATATCAACTCTGAACCAAACTTCGAAGCCGCAATTGCAGCTGCTAAAGAACTAAATTAGAAGCCATTGTGGCAGATAGCTAGAGAAATCTAGCTTTTTTTGATATACTAGATAAAGATATTAGACAAGAGGAAACGAATGACCCCGAATAAAGAAGATTATCTAAAGTGTATTTATGAAATTGGCATAGATTTGCATAAGATTACCAACAAGGAAATTGCGGCTCGTATGCAAGTCTCTCCCCCTGCCGTAACTGAAATGATTAAACGGATGAAGAGCGAAAACCTCATCCTTAAGGACAAGGAATGTGGCTATCTACTGACGGAACTTGGGCTCAAACTGGTCTCAGAGCTCTACCGTAAGCATCGCTTGATTGAAGTTTTTCTAGTCCATCATTTAGACTATACGAGTGACCAGATTCACGAGGAAGCTGAAGTCTTGGAACATACTGTATCTGAGCTATTCGTGGAGAGACTAGAAAAATTGCTTGGATTCCCCAAGACCTGCCCTCACGGAGGAACTATTCCTGCCAAGGGAGAACTCCTGGTTGAAATCAATAACCTGCCACTAGCTGACATCAAGGAAGTTGGCGCCTACCGCCTGACTCGTGTGCACGATAGTTTTGACATTCTCCATTATCTGGATAAGCACTCACTTCACATCGGTGACCAGCTCCAAGTCCAGCAGTTTGATGGCTTTAGCAATACCTTCACCATCCTCAGTAAAAACGAGGATTTACAAGTAAGTATGGACATTGCCAAACAACTCTATGTCGAAAAAATCGACTAATTTCTCAAGCACCCTACCAACCCTGAAAGTTTTATTTTCAGGGTTTTATTTCTATCATTTGATTTTACTTTCATTTAGTTGTAGAATATTTGTAAAAAAAAAGAAAGATAGTTTAACCTATGAAAAAATCACTAAAAATTTTTGCGACATCCAAATGGTTTGACCTCTTCGGCGTTGCTTTGGTCGTTGGGATTGCGATTGCATCTGGTTACCTCAACTCCCGCCTCGATAAATTTGTAGACTGGGGACCATGGACAGCACTTGTACCCTTTGGATTGATTTCCGTAACCAACGTTGGGATTTCCATGTTATCCACTCGTTTCACGGGAAAATTAAGCAAATGGGGAAATTACTTTGGTATTGTTAATACCATTTTGTCCGGTGCTATTGATTATATCCTTGGAAATAAGGCAGCTATCATTACCTATCCCGTCACCTTCCTCATTTATACCTTTGCTATTAAGAAATGGGAAGCTTCGCAAGAAGGCAGACCCAACCAAATGAGCCAAAAACAGGTAAAATTAGCGGCCATCATCATTTCAATCATCGCCTTCCTCTTTGCCTTTGCGACCAACTATATCGGCTATGGTGGCAAGATGAATCTCCTTGCCTACGTAACAACTATTGCCTTTGCACTGTCCCTCATTGCCAATGCTTTTAACGCATTGAAACTAACAACACAGTGGGGCTTCTGGTTGATTTACAATTTCGTTCAGCTGACAAAAGCTGGTATTCAAGGAAACTTTGCCAATATCGGAAAATACATCTTTTATATCCTCAATGCAATCGGAGCTTTATTTGTCTGGAATGATGAAGAAGTTAGGTAATAGAAGAAAACTTAAATAAAAAAACAAGTCGACTTAAGAGAATCTCCCTTCTGCTATTTTTATCATTTCACTTGTAACTCCCATTCTTTTGGAGTAGAATGAAGCTAGATAAAAGAGGGAGGTCATCTTATGAAAAATCTCTTTAGACTCCATTTCGTAGCAATTGCAGTTATCGATTTGCTACTATTGGCATTTTTTAGCAAAAGACCCGAGACATCTTTGGACTGGCTCTTGCTCTCTGGTTTTATTTTCCTCCTTGCTCAAGGACTACTGCTGTTTCGCTTGGTTGTCCGACTCAAACATCAATTCACTGAGATTTATCCTCAAATCAATAAAAAGATTCGCTTCTACTATTTAGGGGTTCTCTCCATTGATTTTCTATTTTTTGTCCTTTTAGCCTTCGTTAGTTCTCATCGTTTTTCATCTCTTATGCCAATCATTACTGCTTGCCATTCTACTTTATATTATATGACGGCTGACTACCTAAGAGAACACTATCCAGATTTTTACGATAAACACATCTCTTTATGGGAGTGTCTCTAAGGAAAAGGAGGTTTTAGCATGAAAAAAATCATCTTCATCAAAACCACTCAACTCCTTGTCATTGATGGAATCATGCTGGCATTTTTGACATTTAAAGAGGGGCTTACTTGGGACTGGATTTTGATTTATAGCGGTTGGGTCATTTTCTTTCATCCTGTGCTATTGACCTATCTTTCTAACCAACTTTGTGACCACTTTAGTCACCTCTATTCCCAGATTAGACCAAGATTCTGGCGTTTTACCTTACAAATCCTCCTATGGGATATCCTGATGATGCTCTCCTTGCTGTTTTTAAGTGATGTCCCACTTTTCCTTCAGGGAACTCTCCTAATCATAGGTCATCTCATCCCTTCCTATCGCATAAGCCAAAGCCTGAAACAAGATTTCCCCAAGGCCTATCAGAAACAGATTTCATTTTGGAGTATTTTATGATAGATAAGAAAAACCAAGCCGGCTGGACTTGGTCTTTCTTATCTATTTTTAGTATCAAGGATTATGGTAACAGGTCCGTCATTGACCAACTCAACCTGCATATCCGCTCCAAAGATGCCTGTCTGAACGGGCACTTCTTGCGCTAATTTTTGATTGAAAGCATCATAGAAGTCTGATGCCATATCAGGCTTGGCTGCACCTGTAAAGGCTGGACGATTGCCTTTCTTAGTATCCGCAAAGAGGGTAAACTGAGAAATAGAGAGGATTTCTCCTTCAATATCTTTGACAGACAGGTTCATCTTGCCTTCTGCGTCTGAAAAAATCCGCATATTGACAAGCTTTCTCACAGCATAGTCCAAATCTTCCTCTTGGTCCTCTGGCCCAACACCAACCAGCAATAAGAGGCCCTGATTGATTTTCCCCTGAACCTGACCTTCGATACTCACTTGGGCTTTTTTAACCCGTTGGATAATGATTTTCATAATAGCCTTTCTAGTAGAAGCTCAGACAATTAGCCGTTTGTCCGTTTGACAGAATAGACTTCTGGCACACTCTTAATCTTGTCCACGACTGAAGTCAGTGTCGAGAGATTGGCAATGCCAAAGGACACATGGATATTAGCAAACTTCATATCCTTGGTTGGTTGGGCATTGACCGTTGAAATATTCTTGGTTGTGTTTGAAAGAACTTGCAGTACATCGTTCAACAGTCCTGTACGGTTGAGGCCATAAATATCGATATGAGCCATATACTCCTTATTTGAGCTAGAGTACTGGTCTTCCCACTCCACATCAAGGAGACGTTGCTCGTAGTTTTCTTGGGCACGCAGGTTCATACAATCCACACGATGAATAGCTACACCACGACCCTTGGTAATATAACCAACAATATCGTCACCAGGAACAGGATTACAACACTTAGCAATCCGCACTAAGAGGCCTGATGCACCTTCAATGACCACACCACCCTCATGCTTTACCTTGAGGGTTTCTTTATTTTCAACCTTGATCTCGCCACCTTTGACAAGTTCTTCTGCTTCAGCCTTGGCCTTGGCACGTTCTTCCTCACGGCGTTCCTTTTCAGTCAGACGGTTAAAGACGGTAATAGCACCGATTTCTCCAAAACCAATGGCCGCAAAAAGGGATTCTTCTGTCTTGTAGCTAGTCTTTTGCAAAACTTGGTCCATGTGACGCTTGTCCATGAATTTATTAGCTACATAGCCGTTTTCTTGGAACTGAGCCATCAGCATTTCACGACCCTTGTTGACAGACAATTCCTTGTCTTGATTTTTAAAGAACTGACGAATCTTGTTACGCGCCTTGCTGGTCTTGACCATATTGAGCCAGTCACGGCTTGGCCCAAATGAGTTGGGGTTGGTGACAATTTCAACCTGATCCCCTGTCTTGAGCTTGGTTGTCAGTGGAACCATACGACCATTGACCTTGGCACCCGTCGCTTTCTCCCCAACTTTTGTATGGATTTCATAGGCAAAGTCAATCGGTCCTGAATCTTTTGGAAGGGAACGGACAGCTCCATCTGGGGTAAAGACGTAAATCTCCTCAGCCAGATAGTTTTCCTTCACAGAGTCCACAAATTCCTTGGCATCATCAGCCTGGTCTTGGAGCTCCATCATCTCCTTGATCCAGTTCATCCCGATAGCTGATTCCTTGCTGTTAACCTGCCCCTTGATGCCCTTCTTATAAGCCCAGTGAGCTGCAACCCCGTACTCAGCGACCTCGTGCATTTCCTTGGTCCGAATCTGGAATTCAATCGGCCCTTTTGGCCCATAGACAGTCGTATGGATAGACTGATAACCATTGGCCTTGCGGTTAGCGATATAGTCTTTGAAACGACCTGGCATTGGTTTCCAAAGCTCATGTACATAACCAAGCATGGCATAAACATCACTTTGGGTATCTAAAATACAGCGAATGGCAATCAGGTCATAGATTTCCTCAAAACGTTTTCTCTTATCCTGCATTTTGCGGAAAATCGAGTAAATATGCTTAGGACGACCGTAAATCTTCCCTTTCAAGTGACGATCCGTCGTATATTCCTCTAATTTTGTAACTACCTCATCCACCAAGGCTTCACGCTCTCTGCGTTTTTCCTTCATCATATGGGTAATCTTGTAAAACTCAGTTGGATTAAGATAACGGAAAGATAGGTCTTCCAATTCCCATTTAACGCTAGAAATCCCCAGACGGTGGGCAAGCGGCGCATAGATTTCCATAGTTTCTTTGGAAATACGCTCCTGCTTGTCTTTTCGAAGATGTTTCAGGGTCCGCATATTGTGTAAGCGGTCAGACAGTTTAACCAAGATAACGCGGATGTCCTCAGACATGGCCATGAGCATCTTGCGATGATTTTCAGCCAACTGCTCCTCGATTGATTTGTACTCGACCTTACCAAGCTTGGTAACCCCGTCAACAATCACCCGCACATCAGGACCAAACTCTCTTTCCAAATCGTCCAAGGTCGCATCAGTATCTTCCACCACATCATGCAAGAAACCACAAGCTACTGTTACAGCATCCAGCTTGAGCTTAGCTAAAATACCTGCCACTTGGATGGGGTGAATGATATAAGGCTCGCCTGATTTGCGGTATTGGCCACTGTGGCATTCCACCGCATAGACCAAGGCCTTATGGACAAAATGGACATCCTCTTCTGTTAAATATTCTTTGGTTAAAGCGACAACTTCTTCGCCTGTTAAATTCACTTCTTTTGGCATCTCTACTCTCCAATTCTTCCTACCATTTTATCACTTTTTTAAGAATATGAAAACTAGAAAATTCCCTCTCAATCAATCCACATCTCAAAAAACACTGCCAGATTTCTCTAGCAGTGTTTTAAGTTTCTTTTATCTTAGTAAACCGTTCTTTCAGTTTCTACATCGAAGAAGTGTGCTTTGTTCAAGTCAAATCCAAGTTCAACTGTTGCACCTGTTTGCAAGTAGTCACGAGCATCAACTTTGGCAACAAATTCATCTTTACCAACTTGGCAGTAAAGGTGAGATTCTGAACCAAGCAATTCTGATACTGAGATAGTAGCTTTGACAACTGATTCTGGGAATGTTTCAAGGAAAGCAGGTTCTGCATTCACGTCTTCTGGACGGATACCGAAGATCAATTCTTTACCTTCGTAGCCTTTTTCACGAAGAACTTTCAATGCTCCTTCTGGAACTTTCAAACGGAAACCGTCAGAAATAATTTCGCTACCAACCAATTTCACATTGATGAAGTTCATAGCTGGGCTTCCGATGAATCCTGCTACGAATTTGTTCACTGGGTTTTTGTAAACTTCTTGAGGAGTACCGATTTGCTCTACACGTCCGATAGTACCTGTACCAGCAGGGTTCTTAGTTGCTGACATGATAACGATACGGTCTGCAAGTGTCATCGCTTCTGTTTGGTCGTGAGTTACGTAGATAGTTGTAGCTCCGATACGACGGTGGATTTTCGCAATTTCAGCACGCATAGATACACGAAGTTTTGCATCCAAGTTTGACAAAGGTTCGTCCATCAAGAACACTTTTGCATCACGGACAATCGCACGACCCATGGCAACACGTTGACGTTGACCACCTGAAAGGTCAGCTGGTTTACGATCCAAGAATTCTTTCAAACCAAGGATTGCTGCTGCTTCTTGAACACGTTTATCGATATCTTCTTTGCTGTATTTACGCAATTTCAAACCAAAAGCCATGTTATCGTATACAGTCATGTGTGGGTAAAGAGCGTAGTTTTGGAATACCATGGCGATGTCACGGTCTTTTGGAGCTACATCGTTGACAACCACGCCATCGATAGATGCAGTACCTTCTGTGATGTCTTCAAGACCAGCAATCATACGAAGAGTTGTTGATTTACCACATCCTGAAGGACCTACGAAAACGATAAATTCTTTGTCTTTGATGTCCAAGTTGAAGTCTTCAACTGAGTAGTGTTCGCTGTTTGGATATTTTTTGTAAATATTTTTAAGATTCAATTCTACCATGAGGTGAACTCCTTTTGTCTTTTGATAGTTTTATTATAGATGAAAACGCTTTACTTTTCTATGGCAAGATGACCAAAAAAATAAAAAAGTTCTGTGCAACTTGCACAAAACTTTATAAAATATCTGGTAAAATCAATTGATAACACAAGGTCAGGTCGGTCAATTCCTTCAACTGAAGCCCTGTCAATTCTTCCCATTTATCAATCTTGTATTGGAGAGAATTGCGGTGCAGATAGAGTTGCTGGGCTGTTTTAGTGAGAACAGCACTATTTTCCCAAAGAGAGAGAATGATTTCCTGAATCTGATCTTGATCCAAAATCATCTGGTGCAGACATTCTTTAATGACTCTCAGGTCAACGAGTCTTTCTCCCATACTCCAAAGATAGAGCTGAGAAAAAGTATGAACACCTTGGTGACCTTGACGCCACCAAGTCTTAAACAAATCGCGCTCCGCTTTAATCAAGTCTGATAGGGCTTGATGTCCTGTCTGAGACCAAACCTGACCTAACATGATAGAGAGACGCAGTCCAAAGTCATACTCAACCGCTTCAATCGTATCACTTAAAATAGCTCGTACAGAGGTATATCTATCTTGTTGAAGCACGAAAACATAATCCTGAGCTCCGACTTGAAGCACCGTCTGACAGTTCGGAAAAAGAGTCCGCATCATATCTAGCCAAGAATCTAGATTTTCTTGCTGAAAATAGGAAAGATGGCAATAAACCAACTGAATCTTTTTAAAAGCTTGCGGTGCCTGTCCCTTGCCCTCAACCAGATAAGAATACCAAGGATTGAGCGAACGAGCCTGCTCCTGCTGGGTCAAAAGAGAAATCAACTGCTTCTCACGCTCGCTGAGACTAGCTTCCTCCAGCAAAATCCACCGCTGAGAAGCTAAAGGGAGAGTGAGATAGCCCTCTTTCTCTACTGGTTGGTCTGAAATCTGAGCCTCAGGAAACCAGTCTTGTAATTCTTTTGCCATCATGTCCTAGCCCTCCACTTTTTGGATGCACCACGAAATCAAGCTCTCAAGACGTTCCAGATTTTCAGTCATATGGAGATAGCCCATGACTGCTTCAAAACCTGTGGACATACGGTAAGTCACCACATCAGCATTTTTGGCCTTGGTGTGACTATTGGTATTGCGACCACGTTTGTAGATTTCTTCTTCTTTTTCCGTCAGGACTTGCTCCTCTAACATAAGGGAAATCAGGCGAGCCTGAGCTTTGGCTGAGACATACTTGGTCGCCTCTTGGTGGAGTTTATTGGGCTTGGTCATACCTTTGAGGATGAGGTGACGACGAATATACATAGAATACACCGCGTCCCCCTCAAAAGCTAACGCAATCCCGTTAATGAGATTGACATCAATCACGAGTCCACCTCACTCCATCTTTGGTGTCAAGGAGCTTAATCCCTTGAGCAGCCAATTGGTCACGGATCTGGTCCGCTGTAGCAAAGTCACGATTGGCACGCGCTTCTTGGCGTTTTTGGATCAAGTCTTCAATCTCTGCATCCAAAACTTCCTCAACAAAGACAATTCCAAAGACTTCCAACATATCCGCAAGAGCTTTCTTAACACTTGTATCATAGTTGCCTGAATTGATCCATTTGGCCATTTCAAAGACAACTGTGATACCGTTAGCAGAGTTGAAATCCTCATCCATAGCCGCTACAAACTTATCTTTAAAAGCTTGCAACTCTTGAGCATCTACAGTTCCAGTAAATGGTTGCTCATAGGTGTTTTTCAGATACTTGAGATTGGTCTCTGCATCCCGCACTGCCTTTTCCGTAAAGTTGATAGGCTTGCGGTAATGCTGAGTTGCAAAGAAGAAACGAAGTACTTGCCCATCAAGAGTTTTAAGGGCATCATGGACTGTGATAAAGTTCCCTAAAGACTTGGACATCTTGACATTGTCGATATTGACAAAACCATTATGCATCCAGTAGTTAGCAAAAGTCTTGCCTGTTTTAGCTTCAGACTGGGCAATTTCATTGGTATGGTGAGGAAACTCCAGATCAGCTCCCCCACCGTGGATATCAATAGTATCTCCCAAAATTTCTGTTGACATGACCGAACATTCGATATGCCAGCCTGGACGACCAGGTCCCCAAGGACTGTCCCAAGAAATCTCGCCTGATTTGGCAGATTTCCATAGGGCAAAGTCTACAGGATTTTCCTTACGAGTCGTTTCTTCATCGGTACGACCTGAAGCACCTAGTTCCAAATCTTCCAAGGTTTTATTGGCCAACTTGGCATAGTTATGAGATTTTTCCACACGGAAATAGACATCTCCTTGACTCTCATAGGCAAAGCCTTTCTCGATCAAGTCTTCCACAAAACGGATAATGTCAGCCATAAACTCCACTACACGAGGATGGCGAGTCGCAGGTTTGACACCCAAGGCCGTCACATCCTCACGAAAGGCAGCGATGTACTTGTCTGCAACCTCCTGAGGCGTGATACCTTCTTCCTTGGCACGGTTGATAATCTTATCGTCCACATCCGTAAAATTGGAAATATAGGCAACCTCATAACCACGGTATTCGAAATAACGACGAATGGTATCAAAAGCTACCGTCGAACGAGCATTCCCTACATGGATATAGTTGTAAACGGTTGGCCCACAAACATACATCTTGACCTTGCCGTCCTCAATCGGGACAAACTCTCGCAAATCACGAGACATGGTATCGTAAATTTTAATCATAAATCATAGTCAGGAAAGCTGAAATCCAAGAACAATTAGTTTCATCACTAAGAGTTCAATTGAATTTCAGTCCGAATCTCTCTACACTTCGGAATCCCTTGCTCCTTTCTAAAAAGTAAAAGAAGAATCAAATAAATGCAAGAAAAGGGCTGACAGTCGCCCTTTTGCTTTACGACCTACTCAGTCGAATATCGTCTTTTAAAAAATGTTAATAGATAAAAGAATCATCATAAATTACAACCCAGACGATCTGTGACTGGCTTCTTTAGCCTGCTCGAGTTTATTGACGTAGTACTCTCGTTTTTCTTCGACTTCGTGAATGACCGGCTCATCCTTTTTACCATGTACACGGACAATCTTAGCAGGAATACCGACAACCGTCACATCACTAGGTACGTCTGCTACAACAACTGCTGCAGCACCGACTTTGGCATTTTCACCGATTTCTACTGGTCCGATAACTTGGGCATGGGCTGATATGAGTGCTCCCTTTCGAACGGTCGGATGGCGTTTGCCAACATCCTTACCAGTCCCACCAAGAGTCACTCCGTGATAAAGGAGAACACCTTTTTCAACGATCGCTGTTTCCCCAATCACCAGACCAGAGCCGTGGTCGATAAAGACACCTGAATCAATCTGGGCGCCTGGATGAATCTCAATCTGAGTCCAGAAGCGCCAAAACTGACTGTGCATACGAGCCAGGAGTTTGAAGCCATGCTTCCAGAGAAAATGCGAGAGACGGTGGGCCGCCAAGGCCTTGACACCTGGATAAGTCAGCAAAACCTCCAAAGTGGTGCGGGCCGCTGGATCATTTTCTTTTACGATATCAATGGTTTCGCGCCACCATCCCATACATTTCTCCTTTTCTTATTCTGAATCTTTTGGTGTTCCTGTAAATTCTTTCTTAGGTTTGTGGTCCTTGTGATGACGTGGACGGTGAGGTCTCTCAGACTTTTCGCCTTTCTCATCACGTTCAGGTTTTGGAGGACGAGGAAGAAGAGCTTTCATAGAAGCATCCACACGTCCTTTTTCATCAATCTTGATAACCTTAACATCAACTTCATCCCCGATTGCTACCAAGTCTTCGACATTATTGGTACGCGTCCAAGCCATCTCAGAGATATGAACAAGGGCATCTGTCTTATCAAAAAGGTTAACAAAGGCACCAAATTTCTCGATACGAACGACTTTAGCACGGTAAACTTCGTCCACCTTAGCTTCACGGACTAAACCAGCAATGATTTCTTTGGCACGGTTAATAGCATCTTGGTCGCTAGAGTAGATAGACACATTTCCTTCTTCATCGATATCAATCTTAACGCCTGTTTCAGCGATAATCTTGTCGATGGTTTCTCCACCCTTACCGATGACAATCTTAATCTTGTCCACATCAATCTTGATGGTATCAATTTTCGGAGCAGTTGGAGCCAATTCTGGACGAACTTCTGGAATGGTTGCTTCAATCACATCAAGGATTTCAAAACGCGCTTTCTTGGCTTGGGCAAGTGCTTCTGTCAAGATTTCTGCAGTAATCCCTTGAATTTTGATATCCATTTGTAGGGCTGTAATCCCGTCACGAGTTCCTGCAACCTTGAAGTCCATGTCTCCAAAGTGGTCTTCCAAACCTTGGATATCTGTCAAGACTGTGTAGTTGTTTCCATCTGAGATGAGACCCATGGCAATCCCTGCTACTGGCGCCTTGATTGGCACACCACCAGCCATAAGGGCAAGAGTTCCCGCACAGATAGAAGCTTGAGATGAAGAACCATTTGATTCTAAAACTTCTGCTACCAAACGGATAGCATATGGAAATTCTTCCAAACTTGGCAAAACTTGAGCAAGAGCACGCTCACCAAGAGCACCGTGACCGATTTCACGACGACCTGGCGCACCGTAACGACCAGTTTCCCCAACAGAGTATTGTGGGAAGTTATAGTGGTGCATAAAGCGTTTCTTGTACTCTGGATCCAAACCATCAATGATTTGAGTTTCTCCCATTGGAGCCAAGGTCAAGACTGAAAGAGCCTGAGTTTGTCCACGAGTGAAGAGACCAGAGCCGTGCACACGAGGAAGGAAGTCAACAACCGCATCCAAAGGACGGATTTCATCGACCTTACGACCATCAGGCCGCACCTTATCTTCTGTGATCAAACGGCGCACTTCAGCGTGTTCCATTTGTTCCAAGATTTCAGCCACATCACGCATGATACGGTCAAATTCTTCGTGGTCTACATATTTTTCTTCGTAAACGGCAGTAACTTGGTCCTTAACTGCTTGAGTTGCGGCTTCACGAGCCAATTTTTCTTCTACTTGAACTGCCTTTTGGAGGTCGCTGTTGTAGGCTGCGATAATTTCAGCCTGCAAGTCAGCGTCCACATGAAGCAATTCTACTTCTGCTTTTTCTTTACCGACTGCCGCAACGATTTCTTCTTGGAAGGCAATCAATTCTTTGACAGCTTCGTGCCCTTTGAGAAGAGCTTCCAACATGATTTCTTCTGACAATTCTTTAGCACCAGACTCTACCATGTTGATGGCGTGTTTGGTACCAGCTACTGTCAATTCAAGGAGAGATTGCTCTGCTTGTTCTTGCGTAGGGTTGATGATGATTTGGCCATCTACATAACCTACTTGTACCCCAGCAATTGGGCCGTCAAATGGGATATCTGAAATAGACAATGCCAATGATGAACCAAACATAGCAGCCATTGGTGCAGATGCATTTTCATCATAAGAAAGCACGGTGTTGATGACTTGTACTTCATTACGGAATCCTTCCGCAAACATAGGACGGATTGGACGGTCAATCAAACGCGCTGTCAAAGTCGCATCTGTTGAAGGACGTCCTTCACGTTTCATAAAGCCACCAGGAAACTTCCCAGCTGCATACATTTTTTCTTCGTAGTTGACTTGGAGAGGGAAGAAATCTCCAGTTGCCATCTTCTTAGACATAACGGCAGCAGTCAAGACAGTTGACTCACCGTAACGTACGACAACTGCGCCATTCGCCTGCTTAGCAACCTGACCAGTCTCTACAATTAACTCACGACCCGCAAAAGTCGTTTGAAACACTTGTTTTGTCATTTTAATCCCCTTTGGATTGATGAAATTATACGCCTTGCCTACAAAAATCAAGATACTAAGCCGTAAAGCAACTCAAAGGAAAATAGGAAATCGAACGACGGAGCGACTGCTCCTAGGTAGATTTATCTTTTTCCACAGAGTTGTAGGCGTGTTCAGTTACACAGGATACCAAGGGCGTAAAGAATCCCGTATGAAAATAGGAGATTGACGCAGTGTGCGATGCACACTAGGAAATCTATCTTTTTCACTAGGGATTTAGCCCGTGTTCAATTACTCAAGATACCAAGGGCGTCAAAAGCAAAGTAAAAATAGGAAACTGACGAAGTCTTCGATGAAGACAAGACAGTTTATCTTTTTTACACAGCTTTTCGGCCAGGTTCAATTCTCAAGATACAAATCATTAGAAAGGTTTGATACTAAAGTATCTAATCCTTTCACGCTAATCGCTATCAGGCGATTAGCTAAATGCTTTACTAACTCTCTCGTCAAATAATATCGATTTGACTCGCTCGTGTCGCTCTTTCCTACCGTTAGTTATCAGAAAGATCTGATGCTAAAACATCTAAGACTTTTGGTTTAAATGCATTATTTTTTTAATACCCTCATCTTTGTATCAAGTACGTACAGAGTCTATTTTATCATATTTTTCTTAAAAAGTGCGGTCTTTACCATTAAAAAGGAACCATTCCCCTCACTTGAGAAGAATGGTTTGCTTTTTATTATCCTAGAGACTGATGATTAAACAAGGCATGAGTTGCTTGGTGGATGTGTTTTGCTGTTTCTGCATTGTTCATAGTGTAGAGATGCACACCTGCAACATCCTGAGTTACCAAGTCCACGATTTGGTCGACCGCATAGGCAAGTCCTGCTGCTCTGAGCGACTCAGGGTCATGCTCATACTTGTCTAAGATGGCTTTAAATTTGCGTGGAAGATGGATATTCTCACAAGTCTTCAAGAGGCGGAGAGCCTGATTTCGATTCAAAATTGGCATAATCCCTGCATGAATAGGAACATCAATCCCAGCCAAGATGCACTTGTCCTGAAAATCATAGAAGCGCTCATTGTCAAAGAAAAGTTGAGTTACGAGGCTAGAACAACCTGCATCTACTTTCTTCTTGAGATTTTGGATATCTGAAATCTGATTTGGTGAATCTGGATGGCCTTCTGGATAACAAGCGCCAACAATATCAAAGTGAGGGGCTTGTTCCTTGATGAACTCGATCAAGTCAGTTGCGTAGCGGAAATCCTTTTGTGGTTCCACATCAGGAATAATATCCCCACGAAGAGCCAAGATTTTCTGCACCCCAACCTTGTCCAAGTCTGCAATAGTTTCAGCAACCTTATCCTTGGTCAAATAGATGGCTGGCAAGTGAGCAATAGTCGGAATCGCCAAGTCATTTTGGATAAAGTCAGCCAAACGAACCGTCGTTTCCTTGATATTAAATTTATTATTGCTGGCAGTTACACTGATAAAGTGAGGAGCCAACTCCTGCATATCTTGAAGAGCAGAAATAATGTTATCATTACCCACGGCTGGATTTGGAGGGAACACTTCAAATGAGAGTGACGGTGTTTGGCGTGACATAGTCATTATCCTTTTCTAGTTGATTTTTTCGTTAGCTGGATTCCTAGAATCCAAGTGAAACAGGCAGATTGACCAAACAGCGCTTCTTGAGAAATCCTATCTTACAATTTCTCACGCGCAGCTTTAGCTGCTTCAACAAGGCGGATCAAGCTTTCTTTTGTTTCTGGAATACCACGTGTTTTCAAACCACAGTCAGGGTTGATCCAAACTTTCTTGCTTGGCACTTTAGCAAGGATGGCTTCGATTGTATGGTCGATTTCGCCTTCATTTGGCACACGAGGTGAGTGGATATCGTAAACCCCAGGTCCTACTTCTGTTTGGAAGTTTTTCGCTTTGAGTTCGTCCAAGATTTCAAGGTTTGAACGGCTAGCTTCAAAGGAAATAACATCTGCATCCATGTTGTCGATAGCTGGGATGATATCTGTAAATTCTGAGTAACACATGTGAGTGTGGATTTGAGTATCTGGCGCTACTGTTGAGTGTACCAAGCGGAAGGCAGGAATAGCCCAGTCAAGGTAATCTTCGTACCAGTCGCTACGACGAAGTGGCAATTTTTCACGAAGAGCAGCCTCATCGATTTGGATGATCTTCACACCAGCAGCTTCAAGGTCAAGTACTTCATCCTTGATAGCAAGGGCGATTTGAAGAGTAGAATCCTTGATAGAGATGTCTTCACGTGGGAATGACCAGTTAAGGATGGTAACAGGTCCAGTCAACATACCTTTAACAGGTTTGTTTGTACGGCTTTGTGCATAGCTAGACCATTTAACAGTGATAGGGTTAAGACGAGTAACATCACCCCAAATGATTGGTGGTTTCACCCCACGCATACCGTATGACTGTACCCAACCATTTTTAGAGAAGAGGTAACCTGACAAGTTTTGACCGAAGTACTCAACCATGTCATTACGCTCGAACTCACCGTGAACAAGGACATCAAAGTCGATATCTTCTTGCCATTTGATCCATTCATCAATAGTTTCAGCAAGGAAAGCATCGTACTCTTCTTGAGACAATTCACCTTTACGGTAAGCCAAACGTTTGGCACGAACTTCTTTAGTTTGAGGGAATGAACCGATTGTTGTTGTTGGAAGAGCTGGAAGTTTGAAAGCTTCTTCTTGGATAGCTTCACGTTCTGCAAAGGCTGGCAAACGAGTGTAGTCTGCGTCTGTCAAGCCAGCGATACGCGCACGAAGTTCAGCATTTTCACCAACACGCTCAGTCGCAAAGAGTTCTTTGTTGGCTGCAAGTGCTTCTTCACCTTGACCATTGCGGATAGCATCCAAATCACGAATCTCATCCAATTTTTCAACTGCAAAGGCAAAGTGGTGCAAGATTGCTGGTTCAAATTCTTCATTAGCAGTTGTAAATGGCACATGAAGAAGTGAGCATGAGCTTGTCAATACAATGTTTTCAGCTGGAATTTGCTCAAGAACGGCCAAGCTCTTTTCGTAGTTGTTGCGCCAGATGTTTTTACCATTGACAATACCTGCATAAAGAGTCTTGTCAGCTGGGAAACCACCTTTAACCAATTCAAGAGTTTTCTTACCTTCAACGAAGTCAAGACCGATAGCATCTACTGGCAAGTTTACAAGGTCAGCGTAAACGTCACGAACATCTCCGAAGTAAGTTTGAAGCAAGACTTCAAGACCTTTTTTGTCAGCCAAAAGCTTGTTGTAGAGGTTCAAGAAGAGTGCTTTTTCTTCAGCTGTCAAGTCTTTTACAAGAGCCGCTTCGTCGAGTTGGATGCGAGTCGCACCAAGTTCAGCCAATTTAGCAAAAACTTCTTGGTAAGCAGCTACAAAGCTGTCTACGAAATCTTCTGCTTTCACACCTTCTTCAAAGTCTGACAATTGAAGGAAAGTGAATGGACCTACAAGAACAGGACGAGTGTCCAATCCAAGTTCTTTGGCTTCTTGGAACTCATCAAAGATCTTGTGACCAGCCAATTTTACTTGAGTGTCTTTTTCAAATTTAGGAACGATGTAGTGGTAGTTGGTATTAAACCATTTCTTCATTGGAAGGGCACGAACGTCCCCTTTTTCTCCTTGGTAACCACGACCCAAAGCGAAGTAGCGCTCAAGGTCAGACAAGTCCAAGTTTTGAACTGAAGCAGGTACCACGTTGAAAAGGAAAGCTGCATCTAGGAAGTTGTCATAGTGAGAAAAGTCATTTGATGGAATTTCAGTGATGCCTTTTTCTTTGACAATGTTCCAGTGTTTCGCACGCAAGTCTTTTGCTGCTGCCAAGAGTTCTTCTTCTGAGATTTCTTTTCTAAAGTATTTTTCAGTTGTAAATTTTAATTCGCGGAATTCGCCCAAACGAGGGAAACCGATGATTGTAGTTGACATGATGTGTCCTCCAAAATTTGTTGTTGAAACTATCTTAACAGAAAAGGAATCATCTGTATAATTGTAAAAAATTAGGCTTTGATATAGTTTGAAACTATATCTCCATTTTAGACAAAAGAAAAAGACTTGAGACACATGCCTCAAATCCTTTGTATAACTTGCTTTTTGCTGTATTTTTGTTAGAATGCTCAAACACGTTATTAGTAATTCTTATAAGTGACTATGACTTGTTATTAGAAAAGACTATAACTGATTCTAGTCAATTTTCCCCTGTTCAAGTGGGACGACTACTAGTGTCTTTCCTAAACTGGCTAGGACTTTTAAGACTGTGTCCAACTGAGGACTTGTCTTTCCTGTTTCCATCCTAGCTATGACAGGCTGGCTTACTCCACTCAGTTCTTCCAGCTTTTTCTGACTGATTCCTTGCTCATGTCTAGCTACTATCAACTCACTCATAATAGCCACTCGCATATCACTTTCAAGGATTTCCTCCTTGGTAAAGAGCTCAGAGCGGACATCCTTCCAATTACTCCCGATAGCACTATTCTTCATCACTTACCCCTCTTTCTTTTAAGTCCTTCAGTTCACGTTTGGCTTTTTTAAAATTATAACTCAAAAGTTATTAAAAGTAAATCTGGACACTCATAAAAAGAAGACCTTAGAAAAACTCTAAAGGTCTCATCTTTATTATTCGAAAAAATTATGAGAAGAGTTATAAATTGAAGGCAATCCTTACTATTATTCCAGCTCTATCCCCTTTTCTCGGAGATTTACCAGACACTCCTCATAGTAAGTAGCATCATGTTCACTATAGATAGGACTTTTCAGCTTTTCCTCTACTAAGTCTTGATAAGGAGGGCAGGTCTTGCCACGGTAGTTCTTGTCCAGCCATTCTGGACTGACCTTAAAGCATCGTTTAACCATCTCCTTCATGATCAAGTCATGATAGGCATAGAGACGATAGGGAGAGTGAGTAAAGACATAGTCCACCGTCGCATGCTTTCTGCCCCAGCCATTGCCACGCAGGGCGCAACACTCTCGATGTTGCCCCAAGAGTTGAGGACGAGGAAGCTGTGAAATCAAAGCCTCATGCCAAAGTCTCATGACAATTTCCTTTCAGTAAAGTCGAATGTTGCAAGTAGGTATTGGGATAGCGATCAAGCAAACCTCGACTCTTAGTGATCAAGTCTTCCTTAGAAACCTGACCAAAGCGGTAGCGATCCAGTAAGAGCATGTAGTCCTTGCGCTCAGCATCTGTCGCTTTCTTTTTGAAATAGCCCCAAATATGCTGAAAGGCATTGCAGACCTGACCTCTATGCTCAGGGATTTGACAGGCACGATCGATCAGTTCTTGAACATGACTGACCTCCACCTCTTCATTCTTCAAGTATTGGCGAATCTCATTGTAAATATTGCTGGAATGGCTCAAAACGAGGTATTTGTTTCTAGCCCAGAGTTGCTGGCAAAGGGCACGTTGGTTGTTATTATTCATAACTGACATTATACCATGTTTGGATTCAAAAAAATCTATCCCTACCTTATATTCTTATAAAATTGCATCTTTTAAAGCTGCTTGAAGTTCTTCATCTACTGCGTATATATACAGGCCATTTACTCCTCTTGTTAGTAAAACATTTAATTCATTTTTTAAAAGATCTGCACCAAAGTTTCTCATTTCACCATTGTCGAGTTTTCTATTTTGAACTGCACCTTTATTTTTACTAGCAGAAATATCGAACTTAATTTCACCATTTCTATATTTGACTGATGGACCAATAATTACCCCGGCGTAATTCAAATCAAAACCTTGAACAGTAAAAGTTGAACCTACTTCATTAATTGTTTGGGATTGTTCGATCCAAGAAAGTTTAGAGTCTTTTTTATCCCTACGTAATTCTCTATTCCAAGGACATGACCAGTCGTCTATTTCCACACACCAATACTCTTTATCTATTGGTTTAGATTGACTACTATAATCCCAATCATAGGTTGCTATTAACCTAGAAATTCCTAAGTGTTGATTCTTATCTTTTAATTTAATAGCATCTTGTAATTCCTTTGGAGAATTAAATATCTGGATATCATAGTTCTTGTCTTCTTTTAATTTGGTAATTTCTCTTTTATCAATAATATTTCTAATCCAACTAATTGTAGATTCACTAGCTCTTATACGCATTTGATTATTTAATTCGATTAAATTACCAGACAACCTCGCTTGATGCTGTAAAGTCAAAAATGAATCATCTACCCATATTTGAGATTTATTCATTATTTGATTATCATCGTAAACTAGAACAACTACTTTAGATTTTGAAAGAATATCCTTTAAATGATTGCCGCCTTGATAAGCTTGGTTTTTTGCTGTCAAAAGTAAGTGCCCTTCATCAATAACGACTATACCAGCATCTACATCTTGTTTTTTCAGTGCATTTAGAAACTGGGTTGGTTTCATAGCAACATCAAGATTTAACCCACTTTTCCACTCAAGTTTTTTCTCAATTTCTTTATAGACACTTAATTGGTCGTCATGATTGACAACTAGATTTATAGTATTATTTTCTCTTATGAATTCTGTATCATCAGAATTCAATAAATCGTCTATTAAAGAACTCATCAGTACCGTTTTCCCAGCACCAGCTTCTCCTTTAACTAAGATTAAAGTTCCAAGTTCATTCTTACTAAGAGCTGAAGTAATTTTAAAAATGATCTCATTTTTTGCTTTTATTTGCTCATTGGTTAATTTATGAAAAGGTGAAGATTTGAAAATAGCAGAATTTCTAACAATACTTTCAGCAGGAAATAAAAAGTGATTTTTTTTATTTAATGAACGCCAAATTTTTGAAAAAATTGAATCTAACTCATCGGATGTATAATATTCATTTTGAGGATTTCCTCTTCTATTTTGTACCCTGGTTACATTATCGACACTTGATAAATATAGCATTAAGCGATTTTCTATATCTAGAGTTAACGACTTATTAAAATGATTGTGACCAATTACAAACATCTTCGTTGTCGAAGATGTTGCAAAATCTCTCCAATCATCTCTATTTTCTTTTTTTATATCGTCAATTAAGTGTTGACTTGTTCGCCGAATTATATCAGTTGTTTCACCTATGTACACACTAAATCGATTCTTTTTCTCATCGTTAACAATATAAACTACCGGATAATCAAATAAAAATTTTAAATCATTTTTATTTTCATTAAATTTAAATTGGTTTTTAAGTTTCACCAGCGAGTTGCTGGTATAGTCTATTTCTCTAACGATTGGACTTTGTATTTTTACCATTATTTCTCCAACTCAGTATATTTTTTATTATTCCCCTTACTTAATTTAACAGGATATTTCGCTTTATTTTTTTCTAATTTTTCTTCAATAATCTGTTCTATATCCAGTTGTAAATTATCAGCTAACATCATTGAATATATTAGCACATCTGCTAGTTCTTCTTTAATTCTTTCAAGAGAATTTGTTGTAACTTCTTCAGACTGCTTCCATTGAAACAATTCTAAAAGTTCACTAGCTTCCAGTGAAATGGATATAGCTAAATCTTTTTCATTGTGAAATTTTCTCCAATCCCGATCATCCCTAAATTTATTAATTTTATCTATTGTTGACTTCATTTATTTTCTCCGATATCAATTTACTTATACACATTATATCATGAAACCCGTTCTTAAATTTTATAATTGGAATAAAATTAGATTTAAATTCTTGACCTTCACTCTAATCCAAAAACAACCCATTCCCCCTTTCTCCTCCAAAATATGGTATAGTAGAATTATACTATCTATGAGGAGTTTACATGTCACAGAATAAACAAATGAAAGCTGTCTCTCCCCTTCTGCAGCGAGTTATCAATGTCTCATCAATTGTCGGTGGGGTTGGGAGTTTAATTTTCTGTATTTGGGCTTATCAGGCTGGGATTTTACAGTCTAAGGAAACCCTCTCTGCCTTTATCCAGCAGGCAGGTATCTGGGGTCCACCTCTCTTTATCTTTTTACAGATTTTACAGACTGTCGTCCCTATCATTCCAGGAGCCTTGACCTCGGTGGCTGGTGTCTTTATCTACGGTCACATCATCGGGACAATCTACAACTATATCGGCATCGTGATTGGCTGTGCCATTATCTTTTATCTGGTGCGCCTCTACGGAGCTGCCTTTGTCCAGTCTGTCGTCAGCAAGCGCACCTATGACAAGTATATCGGTTGGTTGGATAAGGGCAATCGTTTTGACCGTTTCTTTATTTTTATGATGATTTGGCCCATTAGTCCAGCTGACTTTCTCTGTATGCTAGCTGCCCTGACCAAGATGAGCTTCAAGCGCTATATGACCATCATCATTCTGACTAAGCCCTTTACCCTCGTGGTTTATACCTACGGTCTGACCTATATTATTGACTTTTTCTGGCAAATGCTTTGACATGTAAAAAATCCGTTTGGTTTCCCAAGCGGATTTTGTGGTTTATTTTGAAACTTCTTTTGCAAGGACAAAGTTCCCAAGTGTGGCAGAACCATTTCCTGCGACTGCTGGAGTCACGATATATTCACGCACATCTGGTACTGGTAGGTAACCATTGAGAAGAGCTGTAAATTTCTCACGGACACGGTCCAGCATGTGTTGTTGAGCCATGACCCCTCCACCAAAGACAATCACGTCTGGGCGGAAAGTCACTGTCGCATTAACCGCAGCTTGAGCGATATAGTAGGCTTGAACATCCCAAACAGGGTTGTTGAGTTCAATATTTTCCCCACGAACACCTGTACGAGCTTCCAAACTTGGACCAGCTGCATAGCCTTCCAGACATCCCTTATGGAAAGGACAAACACCCTTAAACTCTTTTTCAATATCCATTGGGTGTCTAGCCACATAGTAATGACCCATTTCAGGGTGACCCACACCGCCGATAAACTCACCACGTTGGATAACACCTGCACCGATACCTGTACCGATTGTGTAGTAAACCAAGTTTTCGATACGACCACCAGCATTATTACGGGCAACCACTTCACCATAAGCAGAGCTGTTTACGTCTGTAGTGAAGTACATTGGCACGTTGAGGGCGCGACGAAGGGCACCAAGCAAGTCCACATTTGCCCAGTTTGGTTTTGGAGTCGTCGTGATAAAGCCATAGGTTTTTGAGTTTTTATCAATATCAATCGGACCAAATGAACCAACTGCAAGACCAGCAAGATTATCGAATTTTGAGAAGAACTCGATGGTTTTATCGATTGTTTCGATTGGAGTTGTTGTTGGAAATTGTGTTTTTTCTACAACGTTAAAGTTTTCATCACCGACAGCACAGACAAACTTTGTACCGCCCGCTTCCAAGCTTCCATATAATTTTGTCATGATAAACCTCTTGTTTTTATTTTCTTTATTATAGCATATTTCGAAAGTCTAAATTTCTCTATTTTTTAGATTTTCCTCTGTAAATCTTACCATTCAAGCAAAAACGAACAAACATGTCATTTGTTCGTTTTCACATTAGAGAGGATTGATTAGATTTTCACTTCGATCACAGCATCCCCCTTCGCAACTGAACCTGTTGCGACTGGAGCTACTGAAGCGTAGTCAGCTGTATTTGTAACGATAACCATTGTTGTATCATCAAGTCCAGCTGCAGCGATTTTATTTGAGTCAAATGTTCCAAGAACATCGCCAGCTTTAACCTTGTCACCTTGAGCAACTTTTGCTTCAAAACCTTCACCGTTCATTGTTACAGTGTCGATACCAACGTGGATCAAGACTTCAGCACCATCAGTTGTTTTCAAACCAAAAGCGTGTCCTGTTGGAAAGGCAATTGAAACTTCAGCATCAGCTGGTGCATATACCACACCTTGGCTTGGTTTCACAGCGATACCTTGTCCCATAGCTCCACTTGAGAAGACTGGGTCATTGACATCAGCAAGAGCGACAACATCACCAACGATAGGAGTTACAAGTGTTTCATTTTGAAGAGATGCTGGAATGTTACCAGTTGTTTCTTCTTGGACCAAACGTTCTGTCTCTACTTCAGTAGCAACTTCTTTTTCATCCTCATAACCAAACATGTAAGTAAGAGCAAAACCAAGTGCAAATGATACAGCTACCATAAGAAGGTATTGTGGAAGTTGTCCGTTACCGATGTAAAGCATTGTACCAGGGATGATGGTGATACCATTACCAGTACCAGCAAGTCCAAGGATAGAAGCCAATCCACCACCGATTGCACCAGCAATCAATGAAAGGAAGAATGGTTTACGGAAGCGCAAGTTCACCCCGAAGATAGCAGGCTCTGTAATACCTAGGAAGGCAGAAAGAGCAGCTGGGAAAGCAAGTGTTTTCAGTTTTGGATTTTTAGTTTTAACACCAACCGCAACAGTCGCAGCACCTTGAGCTGTCATAGCAGCTGTGATGATCGCGTTAAATGGGTTAGCATGGTCAGCAGCAAGCAATTGAACTTCAAGCAAGTTGAAGATGTGGTGCACACCTGACACGACGATCAATTGGTGAACCCCACCGATCAAGAAACCACCAAGACCAAATGGCAAGCTGAGGATCGCTTTTGTAGCGATAAGGATGTAGTTTTCAACGACGTGGAAGACTGGTCCGATGACAAAGAGTCCAAGGATAGACATAACCAAAAGTGTCACGAATGGCGTTACTAAGAGGTCAATCACATCTGGAACAACCTTGCGGACAGCTTTTTCAAATTTAGCTCCGACAACCCCGATGATGAAGGCTGGAAGAACTGAACCTTGCAAACCAACAACAGGGATGAAACCAAAGAAGTTCATAGCTGTTACTTCACCACCTGAAGCGACTGCCCAAGCGTTTGGAAGTGAGCCAGAAACAAGCATCATACCAAGAACAATACCAACGGCTGGATTTCCACCGAATACACGGAAGGTTGACCACACAACCAAACCTGGCAAGATGATAAAGGCTGTATCTGTCAAGATTTGAGTGTAAGTTGTCACATCAGCTGGAAGTGTCATTCCAAGAGCAGTCAAGAGACCACGCACACCCATGAAGAGACCTGTCGCTACGATAACTGGGATGATTGGAACGAAAACGTCACCGAAAGTACGGATAGCACGTTGGAACCAGTTCCCTTGTTTAGCAGCTTCTGCTTTCATGTCATCTTTAGATGATGTTGGCAAACCAAGTGCAACAACTTCATCGTACATTTTGTTAACTGTACCTGTACCAAAGATGATTTGGTATTGACCTGAGTTAAAGAACGCACCTTGAACTTTTTCCAAGTTCTCAATCACTTCTTTATTGATTTTTCCTTCATCTTTGACCATGACACGAAGACGAGTCGCACAGTGGGCAACACTGTTGACATTTTCACGTCCGCCCAAGGCATCGATGACTTTTTTTGCAATTTCCTGATTGTTCATTTGCAAAAATCTCCTTATATAAAATTTCGTTATTGTTTGAAAGCGATTTTATTCGCCCTTACGACTATTATTTTATCATGTTTTAGAAATATGTCAAGCGTTTTGCAGAAAAAATATTCTATCCACTTAGTAGACACGTTTCAGATTGATTGTTTTTGACTGTTTTAACAGACATCTCTTGAAAAAATAAGTTTGAACCCTTGGTTAAAAAGGCTTTTATTTCATTATCTTTCATATTTTCTTGAAAAGTTGATTGATTTTCTGGTTTTGTTTTGTGATAAACGTTTGACAGTTTTTTCTCTTTTTTAACATAAAAGACTTGCTTTTTTAACCGAAAACGGTTACTATTAAAAGTGATAAGATTTTTGGAGGAATGAATGAATGGAATGGACAACTGAGCATCGTTACAGACTTTATCAAGATTGGACGCAAGAAGAAATTCAACATATAAAGGAAAATATGGCACAATCTCCATGGCATACTCATTACCATGTTGAGCCAAAAACAGGACTTCTAAACGACCCAAATGGCTTTTCTTACTTTGATGGGAAGTGGATTGTTTTTTATCAAAACTTTCCTTTTGGTGCAGCCCACGGTTTGAAATCTTGGGTTCAATTGGAAAGCGAGGACTTGGTTCACTTCACAGAAACTGGTGCCAAAGTTTTGCCTGATACTCCATTAGATAGCCACGGTGCCTACTCTGGTTCTGCCATGCAGTTTGGTGATAACTTGTTCCTATTCTATACAGGAAATGTTCGCGACGAAAACTGGATCCGTCACCCATACCAGATTGGGGCTTTGATGGATAAGGATGGCAATATTACGAAGATTGACAAGATCTTGATTGACCAGCCAGCAGACTCTACAGACCACTTCCGCGATCCGCAAATTTTTAACTTCAAGGGGCAATATTATGCCATCGTCGGTGGACAGGACTTGGAGAAAAAAGGCTTCGTCCGTCTCTACAAAGCTATTGACAATGACTACACAAACTGGCAAGCAGTTGGCGACCTTGACTTTGCTAACGACCGCACTGCCTACATGATGGAATGTCCAAATCTGGTCTTTGTAGGGGGACAACCTGTCCTTCTCTACTGCCCACAAGGATTGGATAAAGATGTTCTAGACTACGATAATATCTATCCAAATATGTATAAAATTGGGGCTTCCTTTGACCCTGAAAATGCAAAAATAGTAGATGTGTCTCAACTTCAAAACATGGACTATGGTTTCGAAGCCTATGCAACCCAAGCCTTCAACGCTCCTGACGGACGTGCTCTAGCAGTTAGCTGGCTTGGATTACCAGATGTTTCTTACCCATCTGACCGTTTTGACCACCAAGGAACCTTCTCTTTGGTCAAAGAACTGACTATCAAAGATGGCAAACTCTACCAATACCCAGTCGCAGCTATCAAGGACCTCCGTGCTTCTGAAGAAGCCTTCTCAAACCGTGTCCAAACCAATAACACTTACGAACTTGAACTCAACTTGGAAGCCAATAGCCAGAGCGAGATTGTCTTACTTGCTGATAAAGAAGGCAAGGGACTTTCCATCAACTTTGACCTTGTAAATGGTCAAGTAACAGTGGATCGTAGTCAGGCTGGTGAGCAGTACGCACAAGAATTTGGAACTACTCGTTCTTGCCCTATCGACAATCAGGCTACTACTGCTACAATCTTCATCGATAACTCTGTCTTTGAAATTTTCATCAATAAAGGAGAAAAAGTATTTTCTGGTCGTGTCTTCCCACATGCGGACCAAAATGGTATCCTGATTAAATCTGGAAACCCAACTGGAACTTACTATGAATTAGATTATGGTCGCAAAACTAACTGATGTCGCCAAACTTGCAGGCGTCAGCCCTACTACCGTTTCTCGGGTTATCAATAAAAAAGGGTATCTCTCTGAGAAAACCATCCAAAAAGTCAATGAAGCCATGCGAGAATTGGGCTATAAACCCAACAACCTAGCTCGTAGCTTGCAAGGAAAATCGGCCAAATTAATCGGTTTGATTTTCCCCAATATTTCCAACGTTTTCTATGCAGAATTGATTGATAAGCTGGAACACCAACTCTTCAAAAATGGTTACAAGACCATCATTTGCAACAGTGAGCACGATTCTGAGAAGGAACGTGAATACATCGAAATGTTGGAAGCCAATCAGGTGGACGGTATCATTTCTGGTAGTCACAATCTAGGAATCGAAGACTACAATCGCGTGACAGCACCAATTATTTCCTTCGACCGAAACCTATCGCCAGACATTCCTGTCGTTTCCTCTGACAACTATGCTGGTGGGGTTCTTGCTGCCCATACCTTGGTTAAGACAAGCGCCCAGTCTATCATCATGATTACAGGGAATGACAATTCCAATTCGCCAACTGGACTGCGCCACGCTGGTTTTGCTTCTGTACTCCCCAAAGCTCCTATTATCAATGTTTCCAGTGACTTTTCTCCTGTCAGAAAAGAAATGGAAATCAAGAATATCTTGACTCGACAAAAACCAGATGCAATTTTTGCTTCGGATGATTTGACCGCTATTCTAGTCATTAAAATTGCTCAGGAACTGGGAATTTCTGTACCAGAAGAGCTCAAGGTCATCGGTTACGATGGTACCTACTTTATCGAGAATTACTACCCTCAACTGGCTACTATTAAGCAACCCTTGGAAGAAATTGCCTGCCTCACTGTGGACCTCCTCTTGCAGAAGATAGAAGGCAAGGAAGTTGCGACAACTGGTTACTTCTTACCAGTTACTCTATTGCCAGGAAAAAGTATTTAAACACAAGAAAACTCAGACCGAATTCGTCTGAGTTTTTTATGATCTTAAATTTTCTAAATAACGCTGGGCTGTCTCTAGGTTAAAGGTTTTATCTGCAATGAGGCGATCTACTAGAGGAGCTACCTCGGATTCACTAGCACCTGCGAGAAGTGCCAAGGATTTGGCCTGCAATTTCATGTGGCCTTGCTGGATACCTGTACTCACCAAGGCTTTGAGGGCTGCAAAGTTTTGGGCAAGCCCGATAGACACGATAAGCTGGGCTAATTCTTTGGCAGTAGGATTTCCCAGTAGTTCATGACTGAGGGCTACGCGAGGGTTGAGGCCGATAGAGCCACCCTTGGTCGCTACAGGCATGGGTAAGGTCATCTGACCCACCAATTCTTCTCTTTCCATGTCCAGCGTCCATTGACTAAGACCTTGATAGCGTCCATCTCGACTGGCAAAGACATGGGCCCCAGCCTCAATAGCACGCCAGTCATTACCAGTAGCAATCAAAATGGCATCAATACCATTAAAAATTCCTTTATTATGAGTAGCAGCTCGATACGGATCAGCCTGTGCAAACTGGCTAGCCAAAGCTATTTTCTCCGCAATCTCTCGTCCTTGATCCTTTTGGCGGCTCAAGTAGCGAAAGGCGATGCGACAGCATGCTGTCACCAGAGAATCGGTCGCGTAGTTGGACAGGATTCCCATAAGACTTTGCCCCTGACTGAGTTCTTCTAAGACTGGTTTCAAGGCTTCCAGCATAGTGTTGAGCATATTAGCACCCATGGCTTCTTGGGTATCGACATGGAGATAAACAACGAGAAAGTCTGTTTCGCCTTTTATCTGCTCGACATGCAAATCACGCGCCCCGCCCCCGCGTTTAACGATAGAAGGATAGGCTTGATTGGCAAGTTCCAAGAGTTCGGCTTTCTTGCTGGCAATCTTCTCTTGCGCTAGATCTAGATCATCAACTTGATAAAGGGCTACCTGTCCAATCATCTGACGCTGATGGACTTGAGCAGTAAAGCCACCTGCTCGCTTGATGATTTTACTTGCATAGCTGGCCGCAGCAACCACGGACGGTTCTTCTGTCACATAGGGAACTGTGTATTCCTGACCGTTGACGAGGACCTCTGGGACCAGCGAATAAGGCAGAGAAAAAGTTCCCACTACATTCTCACTCAGCTGGTCTGCGACAGTCACGCTAATTTGTTCATCCTGCTCCAGACTCGCTTGTCTCACAGGACTAAGGAGCGCCTGAGCTTTTAACAGCTCGAGGCGCTCTTGGTATGATTTTTTAGAAAATCCATTCCAACTTATCTTCATTATTTTTCAACCTTGCTATAACGGCGTTGGTGGTCAACAATTTCAACCAAGGCAAAATCTTGATTTTCATAGCCAGAAAACTGGGCAGAGTTTGTTTCATCTAAGTCTACTTCCTCAAAGAAGACCTTTTCATAGTCTGCAACGGATAGGGCAGTTCGTTGGTTGAGCTTATTCAAACGGTCTTTATCCAGATATGCTTCATATCCTTCAACCAATTCACCACTAAAGAACTCAGCCACAGCCCCACTTCCGTAACTATAAAGGGCGATTTTATCCCTAGCCTTCAAGCTATCTGTATTTTCCAAGAGAGACAAGAGTCCGAGGAAGAGGGAACCTGTATAGATATTCCCCACCTTTTGACTGTAGAGAATAGACTGGTCAAAATGGTGTTGCAAGAGGTCTTTTTTCTCTTGAGGCAGGCTCTTATCCATGATTTTTTTCAAACCTTTTAAGGCCAATTTAGGGTAAGGCAAGTGGAAACATACAGCCGCAAAATCATCCAAAGTAAGCTGGTAGCGTTTTTGATATTCAAGCCAAGTCGTTTTCAAACTATCCAAGTATTGCTGGGTAGAATAGACACCATTTACATAAGGAGTTGTTGAGTAATTTGGACGCCAGAAATCCATGATGTCACGAGTCTGAGCCACATTGTCATTATTAAAGGCCATAATGCGCGGATTTTGTGTAATCAACATGGCTACACTTCCAGCGCCCTGAGTCGGCTCACCAGGAGTCTCCACACCATACTTGGCAATATCACTCGCAATAACTAATACCTTGGACTCTGGAGAATTCTCCACATGCAATTTAGCATAATGAAGGGCAGCTGTTGCTCCATAGCAAGCTTCCTTGATTTCAAAGCTACGAGCGAAAGGCTGAATACCTAATACCCCATGAACAAAGACCGCCGCAGCTTTACTCTGGTCAATTCCTGACTCAGTCGCAACGATGACCATGTCAATTTCTTCTTTTTCTTTATCAGTCAAAATCGAGTTACTTGCACTCGCCGCCAAGGTTACGATGTCCTCAGTCATGGGCGCAATACTAATTTCATTTAACAAGAGTCCCTTGCTAAATTTTTCGGGGTCCACTCCCCTCGCTACTGCTAAATCTTGTAATTTCAAGACATATTGACTGGTTGCAAAACCAATCTTATCAATACCGATTGTCATATTTACCTCTGTTTTTTCATTCATTGTAAAAAATCGTTCTATACTATTTTATCACAAATAGGAATAAAAGAGAGAAAAAAGACTTGATTCACCAAATCAAGTCTGTTTAAGAAAACATCAAAAGGAAGCTTTCCTATGATTTTGAATATAATAATAAAGCTTTAAAATAACCGTCCCGCTTGCCATACCAATAGAGATTACTAAAGCCAACATGACAACCAAGGTTGCACTTGCAATTGCATGATTATAATCTCCAGTAACAAAAAAAGCAGTCGTCCGATAAGATAAATAGCCTGGGACTAAGGGAGCTAAAATTGCCAATACAAAAACAACCACCGGTGTCTTATAGAGAATACTTAAAATTTGACTAATACAAGATCCTATTACCGCAGCTATAAAAGTAGCTACAATGACATTTGTAGGGTCCTTGAGTAAAATATACAGAATCCAGACGCCCATCCCAAGAATACCAGCAGGTAACAACATAGAGCGCTGTACATTCAAAACAATTAAAAAAGTAATAATAGCGAGTAGGCTCGCAATGGCTTGTAGTAAGATAGTTGTTAGTGTCATATTAGGTCATTAATACTAGGGCTACAGAAGTACCAGCCCCTAAGGCGAGGGTAATGAGCAAAGATTCAAACATCTTGCTCATACCAGAATTGATATGATTTGTCATGATATCCCGTACGGCATTTGTCAGAGCAATTCCTGGTACAAAAGGCATGACTGCTCCTGCTATAATCAAGTCTGCCGTTGAAGGAAAGCCTGTGTAACGAACCCAAAACTGGGCTATCAGCCCAAAGACAAAGGCTCCAGCAAAGGCTGTTACAAAAGGAATTCGGATAAATTTTTCCACATAGAGGGAAAAGGCAAAACCAAATAAGGTAGCTACTCCTGCCCCAAGTGCATCGTAGATGTTTCCACTAAACATAACCGAAAAGAAAGGGGCACTAAAGGTCGCAGCCAGAGTCACCTGCAACTTGGTATAGGGAAGGGGTTGGGCTTGCAAGACCGTCAATTGCTTGAAGGCTGTCTCTAAATCAATTCGCCCCCCAACCAGTTGACGAGAAATCTGGTTGACATCGCAGACTTTTTCAATGTTATAAGAAGAGGAAGTCACGCGCTTCATACGCGAAATATTGGTATTTTCAATTGAGAAAAAGATAGCGGCAGGCATAGCTAGAACATTGCAATCCAAAATTCCCTGCGAATGCGCAATACGAATCATGGTATCTTCTACACGATGAATCTCTGAACCACTTTTAAGGAGAATGGTTCCTGCTAACATAATGACATCGATGACGGCATTTAACTCTCTCGATTCGTCCATTTTTTTCTCCTTTTAGTTACTTTCTCTATTCTATCACAAAAATTCAATTTAAAAAAATCTTTGTCATAATATCATGACAAAGATCGGCTTATTATCAAGGAGTTTCATGGTTTCCTTCACTACTTGGTTGACTTGGTGTAGGAACCGTTCCTTGTTGATTACCTTGATTTGGAGTAGTGGTGGAACCTTGGTTACCACGTTGAACTGGCGTTGAAGAGGAACTTGATGGTGGTGTTTTGGGTTTATAAATCGAAATTTTAATACGTGTGCTGGCTAGATCAATTTTTTCACCCGCTTTTGGAGTCTGATCCACAACCTTTCCTTCTGCTGTTCCTTCAGGAGCAGTTGACACTTCAACAACTTCAATATTAGCCTCTTTCACCCCAACAATTTGAATCAAGTTATTTTTAGTGAATTCAAGACTTGAACCGATATAACCCGGCATGGTTACACTAGTTACCTTTTTAGCAACTGTTAAAACAATCGTACTAGCCTTTGATAAGTCATACGTAGTTCCTGCTGCTGGTGTTTGTCTTAGAACCGTTCCTGGTTCACTTTCGCTGGATTCTTCCTCTTCCATCTTAATGAGATTTTCAGGAACCTTCTTATCCTTAAGTTCAGCTACAACATCAGTATATTTCCGACCGACATAATTACTCAATTGGAAAGATTGCTTACCAGAAGAAACAATCAAATTGACCTTTGTCCCCTCTTTTCGACTACTACCCGCTTCAGGATCTGTTCGAATGACACGTCCTTCTGCTACTGTATCACTAGCTTCTGATTTTTCTTCACCTGCTTCGAAATTAGCTTTTTTAAGAGCCTCTTTAGCTTCAGCAACAGTTTGCCCAGCCACCTTTGGAACGGCAATGGTAGCAGGCGTTCTATATAAAATCCATACCAAGGATGCCACAACCAACAAGAAGGTCGCAAATAAAATTGGATAACGTGCTTTCATGCGACGCCGTTTGGTTGGCTTTGGACTAGGTACTGGTTTTTCTGTCTGATGAGGCTGGGGCTTAGGCTGAGGTCTTCCCTCTTGTACCGGAGCTTTAGGAATAGAAGTCAAGGTACTTTGTGGAACTTTAGGAAGAGTTTTAGTATCTGCCTTAGTTGCATCGTCAAAGACTAGCTTTGGTTCATTACGACGATTATTAGACAAACTACTCGACAAATCCACATACATTTCAGCGACTGATTTGTAGCGATCTGTCAATTTCTTAGCAGTTGCCTTGATAACAACATTTTCTAGAGCCTGAGGCACAGATGGATTTTCGGCTATAACCGATGGCAGTGGTTTCTGGAAATGCTGGAGGGCGATGGTCACTGCGCTATCCCCATCGTAAGGAATATGACCTGTCAGCATCTCATAGAAAATAATTCCCATGGCATAGATATCACTCTGCACAGTTGCTTTAGAACCACGCGCCTGCTCTGGTGATAAATAATGCACAGAACCTAGCATTGAGTTAGTCTGAGTCAAACTCGTCTCTGCAAAGGCTACTGCAATCCCAAAGTCTGTAACTTTGGCAGTCCCATCTGGGGTCAAAAGGATATTTTGCGGTTTCAAATCCCTGTGAACAATTCCTCGAGTATGGGCTAAGCGCATAGCCAAGAGGATTTGTCCCATGATTCGAACCGCTTCTTCATTTGAAAGAGGGTGATGTTCCTTGATATAGCGTTTGAGGTCTAATCCAGCAACATATTCCATTGCGAGATACTGTTGTCCCTCTTCTTCACCGATATCTGTAATCCGAACGATATGAGGATGGTCCAAATCTGCCATGGCTCTCGCTTCCCGCTGAAAACGAGCCACAGCAATCGGGTCTGTCTGGTAGTTGGTCCTCAGGACCTTTACCGCCACTTCTTCCCCGTCTAGAATCAAATCTTTAGCCAAGTAAACATCTGCCATGCCTCCTCGACCAATTTGTTTGATAATCCGATACCGCCCGGCAAAAATCTTGCCGATTTGGATCATTCTGTTGCCTCCTCATTAACAGCAATAAGGGCAACTGTGATATTGTCTAAACCACCTGCATTGTTGGCAAAACGAATCAAGGTTGCTGCCTTATCTTCCAAAGAAATATCGCTGGTTACAATATCAGAAATCTCACTTCCTGAAATCATATTTGTCAAGCCATCACTATTGAGTAAGAGATAGTCCCCAGGCTCAAGGGTGATTATTCCAAAATCAGGCTGAATTTCGTCTTTTTGACCGATTGACTGGGTAATAATATTTTTCTGTGGATGGCTAGCAGCTTCTTCTGGCGTCAATTGACCTGCCTTAAGCAATTCATTGACTAAAGAATGGTCGCTCGTTAACTGGTGGTATTCTTCTCCACGAATCAAACCGATACGAGAATCCCCAATGTGGGCGTAGATAGCCTGATTATCAATAATGGCTACAGCCTCAAGGGTTGTTCCCATTCCTTTATAGGCTTCATTTTGTCCCAATTGGTTAATCCTTTGATTTTCAATCTCAAGGTTGTTAGCATACCATTCACGCACTTCATTAACCGTATCGATTTGTGTATCAACCCAAGCTACACCTAGGTCTGTTACCGCCATTTCACTAGCGATATTCCCTGCGCGATGACCTCCCATACCATCAGCTAGGATAATCATAGTACGTCCAGCTCTATTGACATAGTGGTTGACATAGTCTTGGTTATTTGTTCGTTTCTGACCAACATCTGTTAATAATGAAATTTCCATGTGTTAGTTCCTTCCTAATCCGATATCTTGCGAAATTGACTGATGAAGAATCCATCACTTCCATACAATTCAGGTGTGATGAGGATACAGCCATCTTTCATGATATCCTTACATTCATGTTCTAGTGTTACCTGCTCAAATTCAGGATGACTTTCTAAAAATGCCTGTACGACTTGAAAGTTCTCCTCTGAGACAATAGTACAGGTACTATAAGTTATTATACCACCTTTGCGTAGTGTTTGACAAACACTACCTAATATTTCTAGCTGAATTTCCTGCAAGGACGCGAAATCTGATGTTTCCTTATTGTATTTGATGTCTGGTTTGCGTCGCAGAAGACCAATTCCTGAACAGGGAGCATCTACCAAAATCTTATCAAATGAATCCTGACCAAAAAACTCATGTACCTTTCTGGCATCCAATTTTTGCCTTTGAACCCGATCTACAACCCCCAAACGTTGGGCATTTTCTTGAATTAAGTCCAACTTGTGATCGTAAAGGTCCAAAGCCGTAACCTGACCTGTTGTGAGATAAGAAGCTATATGGGCTGTTTTTCCACCCGGAGCCGCACAGGCATCTAGAACCTGCTCATCACCTTGTAAATCAAGCGTCGGAGCAACAAGCTGACTGGACTCGTCTTGAATGGTAATAGCTCCCTCCGCAAACAAATCATGGCCTGCAAAGTGCCCCTGCTCCTTAACCAAACCAGAAACAGACAAGGATGAATCACTGGCCTCCAACAAGGCTTGGATTTCCTCTTTTCGTCCTAGGTCTGTCACACGAATACTGGCCTTGTTGCGCACCAAAAGACTTTCAAAAATAGCTTGCGCTCGCTCTTCGCCGTATTCTTCCTTGAGCTTGGCAACTAGCCAAACCGGAAGGGAATATGCAATGGAGTCACGCTTGTTTTTTCGTTTGATGCTGGTGATATCTGGCCATCCTTCACGCAAGATACGGCGAAGGACAGCGTTGACCAATTTTTCACTGCCTTTTTTACGGACTTTGGCCAATTCTACTGCTTCATTGACCACAGCATGGTCTGGAATCTTGTCCAAATAGAGGAGCTGGTAGGTACTCATAAGAAGCAGAACATAAAGCCAGCTGTCTAACTGGTCTCTGTCTTCGATAAAGTGGGATAGATACCATTCTAAGGTGAGTTTGCGGGCTACCGTTCCGTAGACAATCTCTGTCACCAAGCCCTTGTCTGCTACAGAGAGTTGGCTTCCCTTGAGATGCTTATTTAAGGCGATATTTGAGTATGCTTGATTGATAAAGACATCCTCTAATGCCGCTAGGGCTAAACTTCTTGCCGTTTCTACTTTAGTCACCAAATCGTTCTCCTACAGTCAATGTCCGTCCAACTCCATTGAGGAAGGAAGCAATGTCCATCTTAGGTTTACCAGCTGGCTGCACTTGTTTAAGGGATAGAGCTCCTTCTGCTGTTGCGACAACCAATTCTTTCTTGCCGATAGAGAGAATCTCACCTGGATTTCCCTGACCTTCTACTGGTAGGGCTTCATAAATCTTAAAGCGGTCACCCTTAAGGAAAGTATGGGCAACAGGCCACGGGTTCATCCCACGGATTTGGTTGAAAAGTTGACGATTGGTCTTAGTCCAATCTAGTTTTTCTTCTTCTGGCTTGATATTTGGCGAGAAAGTAACCTGACTTGGATCCTGCGGTTCAGGTTTGATATCACCAGCAATATAGGCAGGCAAAGTATCCAAAAGCAAATCACGACCAACTAGAGCCAATTTTTCAAACAAGGTGCCAACATTGTCCTCATCCGTGATTGGAATACTACGACGAGAAATCATATCTCCTGCATCCATTTCCTTGACCATTTCCATAATGGTCACACCAGCTTCCTCATCCCCTTGAATCAAGGCATAATGGATTGGCGCTCCACCACGGTGTTTAGGAAGAAGAGAGGCGTGAACATTGACAGCAAAGTCCATGCTATCAAGGAGTTTACTTGGGAGAAACTGCCCAAATGCAGCAGTCACAATTCCATCTGCTCCTAGCTTCATAAGATCTTCCATCTCTGGACTTCCAGATAATTTTTCAGGTTGGTAGATAGGAAGTCCTGCCTCTTTGGCAGCTTGTTTAACTGGGGTCTCCTGGATCACTTTTTTACGTCCGACAGCACGGTCTGGCTGGGTCACAACGGCTAGAATTTCGTAACGGTCATCTGTCAAAAGCCCTTTTAAGACTGTTGCTGAAAAGTCGGGGGTCCCCATAAAGATTAATTTTGTCATATCTTCTCCTTCTTATAAAAATTGCTGTGGCTCATGGTCAATGCTGAGACGGAGCTCACTATTTTCCCGTTCTTGAGTCAAGGCCAAGACCTGGTTGAGGGTCGGCCCCAGCTCATCTTCTAAACGGTATTTAATTAAAATCTGGTAATGATAGAGGTTGTGGGTACGAGCAATGGGTTTTGGCGTCGGCCCAAGGATGTTACTGGTTTCAGACAAACCTGAGCGCAAAATGTTCATAACTTCATAGGCACGTTTGACCACCTCTTCTTCTTTCTTGTGAGAAAGGGTAATGCCAATGGTGAAATAGTAAGGTGGATAACCTAGTTGGCGTCTGATTCCCATTTCATAGGCATAAAATCCTTCGTAATCCTGTTCCTTGGCAAATCGAATAGCATAGTGCTGAGGATTGTAAGACTGGATCAATACCTGGCCAGCTTTTTCAGCCCGACCTGCTCGACCTGCCACCTGAGTCAAGAGCTGGAAAGTTCTCTCAGAAGAACGGAAATCTGGTAGATTCAATGCCGTATCCGCATTGAGCACTCCGACTAGGGTCACATTGGGAAAATCCAATCCCTTGGCAATCATCTGAGTACCTAGTAAAATATCTGCTTCCCCTCGACCAAACTGGTCAAGCAGAGCTTGATGACTACCTTTCTTACGAGTCGTATCCACATCCATCCGTAGAATGCGGGCCTGCGGAAAGAGTTCTGCTAGCTCGTCATAAGCCTTCTGTGTTCCCGTCCCGTAGTAACGAATACTGCGGCTCTTACAGTTGGGGCAAACATGAGGAATGTCCTTTGAAAAACCACAATAATGGCAGTTCATGGTCTTGGTATCCATGTGCAGGGTCAAAGAAATATCACAGTTGGGACACGTATCCACCGTCCCACACTCCCGACACATGACAAAGCTAGAATAACCACGGCGATTGAGCATGAGAACCACCTGCTCTTTTTTAGCTAGACGGTCTTGAATGGCTTCTAGCAAGGGAGGTGTAAAGTTTGATGTCTCATTCTGCCCGATATAGTCTCGAAAGTCAATCACTTGAACCTCAGGGATCCTAGCTAAAGGATTGGCACGTTGGGTCAGACGTAAGTGTTGATAGACGCCTTTTCCAGCTCGCGCACGGCTCTCTAAGCTCGGCGTTGCAGACCCAAGTACCAGAGCCGCTTGATTATACTGGGCCCGTAAAATGGCCACCTCTCTGGCATGATAACGGGGATTACTGTCCTGCTTATAAGTCGCTTCATGCTCCTCATCGATTATCATAACACCTAGATTCTTCAGCGGAGCAAAGATGGCAGATCTGGCACCCACAACAACTTGGGCATCTCCACGTTCCACCTTGCGCCATTCATCATACTTTTCACCATTGGACAGGCCTGAGTGAAGAATGGCCACTTTCTCACCAAAACGTGCTATAAAACGCTCCGTCATTTGCGGCGTCAGGGAAATCTCAGGCACAAGCAAAATAGCAGTTTTACCCTTGTCCAAGGCCCCTTGGATAATTTGCAAATAAACCTCGGTCTTCCCACTTCCTGTAATCCCTTGAAGGAGGAAGGGAGGCTGATGACTGCCAATAGCACTCACAACCGCATCACGCGCCTGTCTTTGTTCTGGATTTAACTCCAAAGGTCTACTTGCTTCAATTCCTTCAAAATAAGCAGCCGAGCGTTGGACTTCCTTTTGGACTATGGTAACAGCACCTTGTTCTACAAAGAAGTTGACTTGCTCCCGTGAATAGTACTCTAGCAAACTAGCCAAGGAAGCACTCTCAGGATGAGAAAGCAAATAGTCTCTCAGTTCTAACTTTTTCTTGGCGCGTGCAGAAATCTCGACACCTTCTAATCGAGCAAGATTCACCTCATACCAAGACTGGGTCTTGACCTTCTTTTGATCAATTGCCTGATATTCCAAACCAAGCAGGCCTTTTCTAGTCAAACGCATCATTTCAGCTTGCTTACCTAAATCCAAAGAAGAAAAGGCTAGTGAATCTTCAGAACCAAACAAGCGCTCTCGGTCTTCCTGACTCAGACCTGCCATAGGATAGAGAATCTTATCATAGCTGGAGTTCAGAAATCCTGGAAGCATGGACTTGAGAATGGAGATTTTATAGGAGAAGACGGACTTGCGTAACTCCTCAGCCAGCCAGAGTTGTTCTTGCGTGAGAACAGGAGAAAAATCCAGCACCTCCGCAATATCTTTTAAATCTTGCTCCATCTCTTCTTTAGATGATTGAGAATCCAAACCAAGAACAATCCCTTGAATCAGGCGATTGCCCTTACCAAAAGGCACATGAACCCGCATCCCAACTTCTAGCATTTCCTCAAATTCCTCAGGAATCCTGTAACTATAGGGCTGGTCCGTCTGCATCAAAGGCACATCCACAATAATCTTGGCTATAGCCATCTTCTCACCTCCTCCTTGTCAGTAGATTCTTGCAATAGAAAAAATAAGATTGAGTCCCCCCAACCTTAAATTTTTTCACCATCTTCTTTTTCTTTAGCAATTTGCTCTTTGATTTTCTTTTCTTCTTCTTCTTTGCGACGTTTTTCTTCTTCGATACGGCGACGCACTGCTTCACGTTTTCCTTCTGGATCTGGATGAATCGTAACGTTTCCTGATTCGATTTCTTCTAAAGCGCGAAGAGTTGATTTTTCAGACTTGAAACCTTGAGTTGCTGGCGCACCTGCTTCTAATTCGTGGGCACGTTTTGCTTCCAAGATTACGAGTGAATATTTTGAAGGAACCTTGTCGAGCAAGGTATCAATAGAGGGTTTTAACATCATTTGCTTGTACCTATTTTCTAAATTTTATCGGGTAGTTGGAGTTTTTGGTAACATCTCCTGATAGTGACCAATGACACGATCCACACGGAAGTGCTCTGCTTCGATCACACGTTTGACACGCTCAGCAGCTAGAGGCACCTGATCGTTGACAATCGCATAATCATACTCACGCATGAGAGCAATTTCTTCCTTGGCCTTTTCGATTCGTTGGGCAATCACTTCTGCACTATCTGTTCCTCGACCTACCAAACGATCTTGTAATTCATCTAAGTCTGGTGGTGTCAGGAAGATAAAGACAGCATCTGGAACCTTTTTCTTGACCTGAAGAGCACCTTGAACCTCAATTTCAAGGAAAACATCGATTCCCTTGTCCAAGGTTTCATTGACATAGGTCAGAGGAGTTCCATAGTAGTTGCCGACATATTCTGCGTATTCCAACATCTGTCCTTGACGAATCAGCTCTTCAAACTCTTCACGAGTACGGAAGAAATAGTCAACACCATCCACTTCTCCAGGACGTTGTGCGCGTGTCGTCATAGATACAGAGTATTGAAATTGGTTTTCAGAACTCTCAAAAATCTCTCTTCTAACCGTTCCTTTTCCAACCCCTGAAGGACCAGAAAAAACGATTAGTAAGCCTCGGTCTGCCATTGTGTCTCCTTTTAGTCAGTCTGTGAAATAACATTTCTCTAGAATAATGGCAAAAAGCCAGATTATCCTTTACAGTCTTTCTATCTAGTGTAACAAAAAAGCAGTAATTTTTCAACTGCTCTTTCTTATTTATTTAGCATAATCTACTGCACGAAGCTCGCGAATCACGGTTACCTTGATATTTCCTGGGTAATCGAGATTGTTTTCAATTTTCTCACGAACTTTATGAGCTAAGATTGTGACTTTGTCGTCCTTGATTTGTCCTGGATTTACCATGATGCGGATTTCACGTCCTGCTTGAAGGGCAAAGCTATTTTGTACCCCTTCAAAGCCGTTAGCAATTTCTTCCAAATCATGGAGACGCTTGATGTAGCTTTCAAGAGACTCACTACGAGCACCTGGACGAGCTGCGCTCAAGGCGTCTGCTGCAGCAACGATAACTGCAATGACGCTCTCAGCTTCAACATCTCCGTGGTGGCTAGCAATCGTATTAACCACAACTGGATGTTCCTTGTACTTACGGGCCAATTCCATACCGATTTCAACGTGGCTACCCTCAACCTCACGGTCAATGGCTTTTCCGATATCGTGAAGGAATCCAGCACGACGGGCAAGAGCCGCATTTTCACCAAGTTCGCTCGCCATGATACCAGCCAACTTAGCAACCTCAATCGAATGACGCAAGACATTTTGTCCATAAGAAGTACGGAACTGCAAACGTCCCATAATCTTCATCAAGTCTGGATGAAGGTTTGGCGCACCAATTTCATAGGCAGCAGCCTCACCGTATTCACGAATCTTATTGTCAATCTCTTGACGGTTTTTCTCAACCAACTCTTCGATACGAGCTGGGTGAATACGACCATCTTTGAGCAACATTTCCATAGTCATACGGGCAATCTCACGACGAATCGGGTCAAAACCTGACAAGGTCACCACTTCTGGTGTATCGTCGATAATCACATCAACCCCTGTCAAACTTTCAAAGGTACGAATATTACGACCTTCACGACCAATAATGCGTCCCTTCATAGTATCATCTGGCAGATGAACTGTTGAGTTTGTTGACTCCGCTACATATTCACCAGCGATACGTTGCATAGCTTGAACCAGGATGTCCTTGGCCATTTTATCAGAACGTTCCTTGACCTCTTGCTCAGCTTCGCGAATACGGCTAGCAATCTCCTTGGTCAAGTTTTCCTCTGTCTGTGCCAAGATAATATCTCGTGCTTCTGCCTGAGACAGAGCACCAATACGCTCTAGTTCTGCTTCTTTTTGTCTTTCGACTTCCTCTAATTGCTCTTCACGCGCATCAAGGTTTTTCGCTCTATCAGAAATACTTTGTTCTTTTTGTTCAAGTGTTTGTTCTTTACTCGTCAAATTGTCGTCCTTACGATCAAGGCTAGTAGCTCTCAGCTTCAACATCTCCGTGGTGGCTAGCAATCGTATTAACCACAACTGGATGTTCCTTGTACTTACGGGCCAATTCCATACCGATTTCAACGTGGCTACCCTCAACCTCACGGTCAATGGCT